>CAIOAQ010000471.1 GCA_903856025.1 uncultured beta proteobacterium | reverse complement strand
GTGCATGGTGCGTGTGGTCAATACAAAAATGCTGTCAAGCCCGGCCGCTTTGGCGCGTTGCTCGATGCGTTTGAGTACCCGTTCACCGTCGCCTTGGCCCTGCACGTCCGGTGATACTGTCAATGCAGCCATTTCTGCAGTCCGTTCTTCCGGGTAGGCATACAAGGCGGCGCAGGCAAAAATCACGCCGTCGTGCTCGATCACGGTGTACAAACCCACATCACGCTCTATTTCGGTGCGTCCGCGTTTGACCAAGGTGCCGTCTTTCTCAAACGGTTCAATCAGTTGCAGGATGCCGCCCACATCGTCCACACTGGCCTCGCGCAGGCTTTCCAGCTTTTCATCCACCACCATGGTACCAATGCCATCGTGCACATAGACTTCCAGCAGAATCGAGCCGTCCACTGCAAACGGAATGATGTGGCTGCGTTCCACGCCCGCTTTGCAGGCTTTGACACAGTGCTGTAGGTAAAACGCGGTGTCGCTGGGCTTGTCGGCCGCGGGCAAGTCGGCCAATAATTTTTCAGCTGCCGCCAGTGGCAGTTCGGTGTCGATCGGGTTGTCTTCGCCGACGGGTTGGCTGACATCGGTGGCAATGCCGGGCACTTCCGCCACAAAAATCAGCTTGTCTGCTTGCAATGCGGTGGCGACCGAGGTGGCCACTTCTTCCATCGTCAGGTTGAAAGCTTCACCCGTGGGGGAAAAACCAAATGGCGACATCAGCACCAGCGCCCCCATGTCCAGTGAGCGTAGGATGCCCGCCGTGTCAATCTTGCGCACCACGCCCGAATGTTGAAAGTCCACGCCATCCACGATGCCCACCGGACGTGCGGTCAAAAAATTACCTGAAATCACCCGCACCGTGGCACCAGCCATCGGCGTGTTGGGCAGCCCTTGGCTGAACGCGGCTTCAATCTCGTAGCGCAACTGGCCTGCAGCTTCCTGAGCGCAGTCCAGGGCGACTTCATCGGTGATGCGAATGCCACCCGAATAACGCGGTGTGTGACCCTTGGCCTTGAGTTGCTCGTTCACCTGGGGCCGAAAGCCGTGCACCAGCACCACCTTCACGCCCATGCTCTGGATCAGCGCCAGGTCTTGTGCCAGATTGGGCAGCTTGCCTGCCGCAATGGCCTCGCCACACACGCCCACCACAAAGGTCTGGTTGCGAAACTTGTGGATGTACGGTGCCACCGAGCGGAACCAGGGCACAAAAGTAAAGTTGAAGATCGAGGACATAAGGGCAATAGTGGCTTGAAGACCGGTGAATCGGATGCAAAAAGTGTATCAGTCAGCGCGCGGCCACATGCAGCATCGGCCATACGTTGAATGTGCAAACCTCTGATGACATTCGACCTTCTCAATTCTTGGCGGTCAGCAGTGCCTTCAGGAGTCTGTCCAGCGCCAGCAGCGCAGTATCCGGGGACTGGTCGAACTGTGCCCGAATAATCGCTCCGTCTACAGCGACAGCCAAAGCATGGGCATCATGTTGACCGTCTTGAGATGGCGGCAACAGGCTGGCAATCACGTCTGCTACATCATGTTTGTGTTTAAGTGAAATGTCCACGACCTCGGGCAAGGTGCCTCCCAGCTCCCCAACGCTGTTGATAAAGGCGCATCCGCGAAAGTTCTTATCGCGAAACCATTCAGCCAAAGCGGGGACGAGGGCGGTAATTTCGCCACCATGCCTCGTAAGTGCATCCGTGAACCAAGCCATCCAACGTTGGTGGCGATATTCCAAAAATCTGCAGATAAGGTTATTTTTGCTCGGAAAGTGACGATAGAAGGTGACTTTCGTGACACCTGATTCAGCAATCACGCGGTCAATTCCAGTGGCACGGATTCCTTCCTGATAGAAAAGATCATGTGCAGTCAGCAGAATGCGTTCTCGCGCGCTAGGCGTTGGCACAGTTGCGGGATCAATGGTTTGCATGTTTACATTGTAGACAGGTCTGTCTACAAGTTGTAGACTTGGTTGTGTAGACAGGTCTGTCTACTATCAATTTTTAAGGAGATGCTATGGAAACCAAACCGCCTATTCCACCATTTACAACAGAAACAGCCATCCAAAAAGTACGGATGGCCGAAGACGCCTGGAATACACGCGATCCGGATCGCGTGGTGCTTGTCTACACAGAAGACACCCGCTGGCGTAACCGTGTCGAATTTCCTGTCGGACGTGAGCAGGTGCGGGCGTTGCTTGTTCGCAAATGGGCCAAAGAGTTGGACTATCGATTGATCAAGGAGTTATGGGGATGCTCAGGCAATCGCATCGCCGTACGCTTTGCCTACGAATACCATGATGATTCCGGCCAGTGGTTCCGTGCCTATGGAAACGAAAACTGGGAATTCAATGACCAAGGTTTCATGGTGCGCCGCTTTGCCAGCATCAACGAACTTCCAATCAAGGAATCGGAGCGTAAATTTTTCTGGCTTCTCGGTCGCCGCCCAGACGATCACCCGGGATTGAGCGATCTTGGGCTATGAAAAAATGTTGCTGAGCTGCACGGTGTGACTGCGGTAGACCCGTTGTTGACATAGGGCTATCCAAAATGCTAATGCCCTATCCGACATTGACATCAGCAGCCTGACCGTCAGCAATGGGGCATCGATTTCGATGATCGCGGCACCCGCACCCGCTGCAATCCTGACACTTATGGCGTCTATTTTGTGTTGGGCAAAAAAGTCCCACGCCAACCGCCGCCCGCAATGCGTAATCTGTCTGATCCGAGCCGCGTCAGCGTGAATTTGCCGCCGTTTGCCAAGGCGAGGCGCAAAACCCAATTGGCGGCCGGGCCGAGGCGAATCTGCTCTGGGCCAAAGCGGGTTTCAAAGTCGTTGCCCGAGCGGCAAATGACACCAGCGCTCTGCGCCCAAAGGCCCTCGCGGGTTTTGATGAATTCCAGCCAGAGCGATCCATCTTTTTCAAGAATTGACACCAGCAAGGGCTTGCCGTCGTCCATGGTGGTCTCTTCCCATGTCAAGGGAAAATTCGGCTCCCCCAGCAACAGCCTTAACTCACTGATGCTTGCGGCGCAGCCGGGTGTCGCCTGGGCTTGGCTGCTCAGCGGTAAGAGCAGACTCACGCACAGCACGCCATAGCTGCGTTGCAGGGCAAACCTCATGTCTTGGGCAGTGCATGGCGGTCAAGTACCGAGCGGTAAAAGAGCAGCATCTGTTGTGCCTGCCTGCTGGCCGACCATTGGTGGGCGTAGTCCCGTCCCGAGGCACCGAGGTGTTTGCGGGCTTGCACGTCCCCCAGCATGTTGACCACTTTCCCAGAAAAATCGGTCAGCTCTTCCTGTGCAATCCATACGCCTTGGCCCTCCTTCAATACATCACGCGTTCCCAGTTCGGCGGTGGAGACCACGGGTACGCCTTGGGCCATGGCTTCTAGCAAAACCAAGCCCTGCGTTTCTGTTCGCGACGCGAAGATAAAAATGTCTGCGCTGCAATAGCAACTGTTCAACTCCGTATGACGGTCCAGGTACCCAATGAACATGACGTTCGCGCCCAGACCGCGTGCCGTGACTTCACGCGCCAGGCTCGCGCGCGCCGGTCCTTCACCGGCAATGACGAACAGCACGTCAACAATTTCCGTTCTGACTTGCTCGACGACCTTGAGCAAAAAACCGATGTTTTTTTCGTGCGCGACGCGGCCGACAAAGAGCAACACAGGGCGGTCCTGCGCAATGCCGAATTTTTGTCGAAAAGCGACTCGGTCTCCGGGTACAAAACTCTCAGGGGCTATCCCGGTCGGAATGACTTCGGTCGGTGTTGTGATGCCATAGTCACGCAACACCCGCAACATGGTATGTGACGGCACCACCATCCCATCCAGACTGTTGCCCTGGTGCCGCGAGAACCGCTTTGCAGCAAAACGCAGTACCTTCTTGGGTAGCAGCGGTACGTAGTGGTAGAGATACTCCTCAAAAAACGTGTGGTAGGTCTCCACGCATGGAACGCCAAGCAGGCGCGACAAGCGGGTGCCCAGATAGTGAGCCACGAAGGGTGTTTGTACGTGGATGATGTCATATTTCTCGTCGCGAAATTTGTCGAGCTGCCGCATGACCCACCGGTAGCCCATGAATCGGTCCTCGGGGTCAAACGGCACGCGCCGCGCTGGCACTCGCAGAATATCGCTTTCGTCAGCGCTCGTTTGCACATAGTCCGGCGCGACCAAGTGGACGGTGTGGCCTAGTGCGCGCAGATTTCTTCGAAAGGTTTCAATTGACGTGGAGACGCCGTTCACGCGCGGGAAATAAACATCAGAAATAAACAGGATTTTCATGGTCACTGCGGTGGTTAAGTTAGTGCCGCAGCACCAATGCCCAAACAATCACCAGATTGAGAAGGCTCAGCAAGACGGCTGCGCTGCCGATATCTTTCGCCCGTTTGGCGAGTCGATGATCATCAAGGGAGATGCGGTCTACCGTCGCCTCGATTGCTGAATTGAGCAACTCGACGATGAGAAGCAATAGCACGCAGGCGATCATCAGCGCGCGGCCCAGCATCTCATGCTCCAGCAAGAATGCCAGCGGCACCAGCACGCTGGCAAGTAACACCTCTTGACGAAAAGCGTCTTCATTGCGAAAAGCTTCTTGCAGCCCGGCGCATGAGTACTTGAAGGCATTGAGTAAACGTCGGATGCCGGTTTTACCTTTGTATGGACTTTCCACTGTGAATTTCTCAAATATTGATGGGTTGCGAGAGGTTTTGTTTTGGAACTCCGTTCCACAGGATGAGTTCCATGCGGCCATCCAGATGCTCGACGATGGCGGTGCAGCTGTCCACCCAGTCACCGCAATTGAGGTAGTGCATGCCATCGACTTCCTTGATCATGGGCCAATGGATATGGCCACAAATGGCACCGTCCAGACCCTTCTCACGTGCGTGGTGCATGACGGCATCTTCAAAGTTGAAGATGAAACTGACGGCCGTCTTGACCTTGCGCTTGGCATAGCCGGCCAAGGACCAGTAGCCTGGGCGTCTGATTGTGCGGCGCAGCCAGGACAAGTAGATATTGAGACTGACCAACAGGTCGTACGCCTTGTCGCCCAAAATGGCGATCCACCGGTGATGGCGCGTGACTTGATCAAACTCATCGCCATGCAACAACAAATATCGTCGGCCATCTGCCGCGGTATGGATGTATTCGTGGTCCACGAGAATGTTGCCGAACAGGGTGCCAACGTATTCCCGCATCGCTTCGTCATGATTGCCCGGAATGAAAATGACTTTCTCGCCATGCCTGGCCCGGCGCAGCATCTTTTGCACGAATGTATTCTGCGCCGCAGACCAATGCACGCCGCCCCGGCTCATGGACCACAAGTCAATAATGTCGCCGAGCAGGAATACGTGCTCGGATGAATATTCTTTCAGGAACTCAAGAAGGTGGTGCGCTTGGCACGCCTTGGTACCCAGGTGTATGTCGGACAGGAAAATCGAGCGGACCAACTGCATGGTCAGCCCACAGCCGATGTCGCACTGGCACGGGTATGGGGGGGCTTAAGGCGATGCACATTTGAAACCGTTTTTTGCATGACGAGAGAATCGCATGGAAATATTTCAGCGTTGTGACGGTGTCAAATTCAAGCTACGTGTGCCGCTCCTGACGGTCAGCTTTCGGGCAACGACCCGGGTACTGACTGGCAGCGGTGGGCACAATGTGGATGGCCAGTACCCTCCACTGCTCTTTATTTAGTAGCAACTTGCGCTTGCTGTACGGGGGCTAGATGCCAATTTTCTTAGAATAAGGTAAGCCGCCAGTCAGCCAGCCACTGACGCAGCCTCGATAATCGCGCCCCAATGTCTGCACCTTTGAACGCCGGCTTTCCAAGAGGTCGATGGTCGTTCGGGACACCGGTATAGCGCAACACCGGGGGTGGAGTTGATTTTTGCCATGAGTCCATTGAAGCGGGGGAAGTCCAGACCACATATTCGAAATAATTGAACCACCGTGGAATAAAGGGAACTCGTCAAACGTTTATCTCAGTACACACCACTTTGTGTGGGCCCAACCAGGAAATATCATGCACTTTACTAAATGGACACTTGTACGCAATTTAACCATTTCAATGGCAACTTTCGCGATGCTTCTTGGTGCCGGTCTCGCGGCGTCGACTATGCCTGTGAACGTCACCAACGGAATTCTGACGGGGTCCAACGGCATGACGCTGTATATTTTTGACAAAGATGTAGCTAACAGCGGCAAGTCCGGATGCAACGGCCCGTGTGCAAGCAATTGGCCAGCGCTCATGGCTTCTGAGACCGATCAACCCTCTGGTGATCTCGCCATCATCACCCGTGACGACGGCCGCAAGCAATGGGCAATGAAGGGCAAGCCTCTTTACTTTTGGTCCAAGGACAGCAAGCCTGGCGACAAAACTGGCGACGGATTCAACAATGTCTGGCATGCCGCCACGCCTTAGCATGGACGCCAAAGCTTCAAAGACCTTTGCATGAATCTTGAACCAGTCGTTGTCCATATTGCAAGCTTGCGTCGCTACGCAAGAGCCCTGACCGGCGACGCTTGGGCGGCCGATGATTTGGTGCAGGATACCCTGGAGCGGGCCTGCTCAAAGTGGCGTTTGTGGTTGGCGGGCACGGATTTGCGAGCTTGGCTTTTCACGGTGATGCACAACCTTTATATAGGACAGGTGCGGCAAGGGTTGACACGTGCCAAGCTGGTGCCGACGGTTGATATGGACGATGTGATGCACGAGTTGCGCGCACCCGATGCGTCAACTGACTTCACTATTGATCTTCAACGTTGTCTCCTGCGATTGCCGCCAGAGCAACGTGTGGTACTGCTTCTGGTCACACTGGAAGACATGCCTTATGGGCAAGTTGCCAAGGTAACAGGAACACCCATTGGCACTGTGATGTCCCGCCTGTCGCGCGCCAGAGAACGCATGCGTGAACTCATGGATGAGCCGCGTGAGCCGACGGTCGGTCAGGTGCCGGTCAATGCCGCGCCAGTTTTGAGGCGAATGAAATGAAAAAGCCGATGAATCCCGATGACATGCATCCGCTGGTGGATCGAATGACGCCCGAAGAACATTTCCAAGCCATCGCGTCCCTTGCCGAAAAAGACCCGCAGGCTGCTCAAACCGTGGCTGCGTGGTACAGACAGCGCAGTGAACTCAAGGCATTGCACGTCGATGTATTAAAGGAACCCATTGCGTCATCGCTTCTTCAAGCGGCCAACCGTCTTTCCGCCTCCCGGCAGAATGTCGCAAGAGGATGGAGTCACTTTGGTATTGCAGCGAGCGTTCTTGTCGCGTTTAGTGTCGGTTGGTTCTCGCACGGGCAACTGTCTGCGCGACAAGGGTCTTCAGCGACGTTGGCCAAAGCAACGGTGGAGCAAGAATTTGTACGCCAGGCAGGGTTTGCACACGCCGTGTACATGCCAGAGAAGCGTCATCCCGTAGAGGTTGACGCATCGGAGCAGGACCATTTGATTCAATGGTTG
>CAIOAQ010000470.1 GCA_903856025.1 uncultured beta proteobacterium | reverse complement strand
TCCCCTTGAGTCAACCGATTCAAGCCATGTCACTGGTGGAATTGCCGCGGGAAGTGCACAAAAAGGGAGACCATTCAGGCAACTTTGACGCTCGCCCCTTGCTGCAACCCGCGCTGGCGGGGTACGACGTGGGCCTGGTCAGCGAAGCAGGCATGCCTGCAGTTGCGGACCCTGGCTCATCGGTGGTGCGGGCCGCGCATGAATTGGGCCTGCAGGTGATCCCTTTGGTTGGCCCCGTATCCCTGCTGCTGGCGCTGGCTGCGAGTGGCTTGAATGGGCAAAATTTTGCGTTTGTCGGCTATCTGCCGCAAGATTCGCAAGAGCGTGTGGCGCGTATACGGGAGTTGGAGGGCCTGGCATTAAAAACCGGGCAAACCCAGTTGTTCATTGAAACCCCCTACCGAAACTTGGTCATGCTACAAGCCCTGTTGCAAGCCTTGCAGCCCAATACCCGACTGGCCATCAGCAGCGGGTTGACACTGTCGAGCGCCAGCACGGTGAGCAGAAACGTCAGCCAATGGAAGAACGCTCCCCACGAAGTAAACAACTCAACGCCTGCCGTGTTTGCCCTGGGTCGCTGATCCCGCCTGCGCTGCGTGCTTGCGCGCCACGCAGCCGGGAACTGCAGCTTGCACTCAATGCAAGGCGGCAGTAGCCTTTAGGGCTTGAATGGCACCCGTTCCCATGGCTGCACCAAAACGCTTGACCAGGCGCTCGGCGACGTTGTCGCGCCGGGTGTAGTCCACGATGTCTTCGGCCTTGACCACCTCACGGGCCACAAAATCCAGACTTCCCAGCTGGTCAGCCAACCCCATCTCAATGGCTTGCTGGCCACTCCAGAACAAGCCACTGAAGGTCTCCGGTGTTTCTTTCAGTCGATTGCCCCGCCCTTCCTTGACCACCGCAATGAACTGCTGGTGAATCTGGTCGAGCATGGCTTGGGCGTAAGCGCGCTGCACCTCGGTTTGCGGACTGAAGGGGTCCAAGAAGCCTTTGTTGACACCGGCAGTCATCAAACGGCGCTCCACGCCCAATTTATCCATCAAACCGGTGAACCCAAAGCCGTCCATCAACACACCAATGCTGCCCACAATACTGGCTTTGTCGACAAAAATCTTGTCGGCAGATACCGCAATGTAATAAGCGGCCGATGCGGCAGATTCCTCTACCACCGCATACACCGGCTTCTTGTGCAGCGCCTTTAATCGCTTGATTTCATCGTTGATGATGCCCGCCTGCACCGGGCTGCCGCCGGGGGAGTTGATCAGCAGCACCACGGCTTGAGCAGCAGAATCCTCAAATGCTGCACGCAACGAGGACACCACCAATTCGGCACTGGCTTCAGCACCCGCGGCGATTTCGCCCTTGATATCGATGACGGCGGTGTGCGGTGTGGTCACATTTTTGCCAGCGTTGCCCTGACTAAAGCCCATCCAGGCAACCACCACAAAAAATGTCAACCAGGCCAGGCGCATAAAAATCCGCCAGCGACGGGCCAGGCGTTGTTCGTGCAAGCTGGCAAAAGCCAACTTTTCCAGCGTGGCACGCTCCCACGTTGAAGCATCTGTCGAATCCATATTTTTACTATTTTTGATAGCGTCCTGCCCTTTATTATCAAGGGGTACAGGATCAATTTTCATAAATTTAGGATCAGCAGAAGCTGATGCTCCATCTTCATTCACAGTTTCATTCATATCAAAAAGCAGGTTGGAATTTGTCTGAAGTATGCCAGTGCACCCGGCCATCGGCCTCTGACACCTCAATTTTGACCAAACCACCCCGGCAGGGGCCCATGCGGCAATGCCCACTCTGTGGTGCATACATGGCACCGTGGGTGGCACACATCAGCCAGTGGCCCGTGGTGTCAAAAAACTCGTTGGGCTGGTAGTCCATCTCCATGGGTACATGGCTGCAGCGATTCAGATAAGCGTGCACATGACCCTGATAACGCACCGCAAAGGCCGCTTCACTCTTGCCGAAATACAGCACCTCAAATGGAACGGCCTTGGAACTGTTCACCAGGTCATCCGAGTCGCAAAGAAACACCTGATTCGCCACACCTGCCCCGTCAACCATGGGCGCGCAGCCAATCGTGCAGTTGTGCCACGTCATGTGCCACGAACAAGGGGGAAAGCGCGGCAAACACCTCGGGCTCATGGGCACCATAACTCACACCGATGCTCGGGCAGCCTGCATTCAGCGCCATTTGCAGATCATGGGTCGTGTCGCCGATCATCAGGGTGCGCTCAGGCGATACGTCAAACTCGGCCATCAGTTCACGCAGCATCAGTGGATCAGGTTTTCCCGCCGTCTGATCCGCCGTGCGCGAGGCATCAAACGTACCTGCCAAGGTGGATGTCGCCAGCGCCTCATCCAACCCTCGACGGCTTTTGCCGGTGGCCACGGTCAACAGGTGTCCATGGGATTTCAGGTCAGCCAACATCGGCAACACCCCGTCAAACAGGCTGATTTCATGCTGGATCGCAAAGTAATGGTGACGGTAACGATCGCCCAGCTGCGGGTACCGTTCTTTGGGCACATCAGGTGCCGCATGCGCCAGCGCCTGCATCAAACCCATGCCAATTACATAGGAGGCTTCTTCGAAAGTGGGCTCCTTGCCACCCACGTCTCGCACAGCCGCCTGAATGCAGCGGGCGATGATGGCGGTGGAGTCGAACAGGGTGCCGTCCCAGTCAAACGCAATCAGATCAAAACGTCGTTGGCTCATGAAATCTGGCGCACAGGCGCAGTAGGTTGGGAAAATTGTGCCAATTCAGGCGGTAGCTCGGCCAGCAATTCCATGCGCTCGCCGGTCGCTGGATGGTTGAACTGCAGTCGCCAGGCGTGCAAAAACATGCGTTTCAGGCTTGGTTGGGCGCTGGCACGCGCCAAAACCTTGTTGACTTCAAAGTCACCATATTTGTCGTCACCCAAAATCGGGAAGCCTTCACTGGCCAGATGTACCCGGATCTGATGCGTGCGACCGGTCTTGATGGTCACCTCCAGCAGCGATCCCTGCGGCAAATGTTCCCGCAGTTTGACCAAAGTAACCGATGGCATACCGTCGGGATCATCACGTGCCACCACCTTGACGCGCCGCTCGCCGGCCTGTGCGTCGTTGCCATCCAGCAAGTATTTGTGCAAGGGTTTGTCCAGCACCTTGAGCTTGGCTGGCCACTGACCTCGCACCATGGCAAGGTAGGTCTTGCCGGTTTGCCGTTCCCGAAACTGGTCTTGCAGGTTTTTCAGCGCGCTGCGCTTCTTGGCCACCAGCAAAATCCCACTGGTTTCCCGGTCCAGACGGTGCACTAATTCCAAAAATTTGGCTTGTGGGCGCGCCATACGCAATTGTTCAATCACACCAAAACTCACACCCGAGCCACCGTGCACCGCCACGCCGGAAGGTTTGTTGATGACCAACAGGTGCTCGTCTTCAAACAACACCGTAAAGTCACGCGCCGGGACAAAACCTGATGCCCCAGCGACCATGGCCTGGGCTTTTTCAGCGACGCGCTCGGATATGCGAACCGGTGGCAAGCGCACCAAATCCCCTTCTTTTAGTCGGGTATCTGCCGACACACGGCCTTTATTCACACGTACTTCGCCACTTCGAATCATGCGATACACATGGGTTTTTGGCACGCCCTTGAACTGGCGCATCAAAAAATTGTCCACACGCTGGTCCACGCTGTTTTCATCTACACAGACGGTTTTGACTTCAGGCGCTGGAGCTTCGGGTTTGACCCCTATAATGTGTTTCACTGGCAGTGTGACGTTTAAGTGGTTGATTTAACTGAATGTTCATCCGTTAAGAGGGTGAAGTTTAGTTCACGCACCACAGGCCTTGTCAGTAAAGTCGATACCGCCTGCTGCGCCAGTTGCAAATGTTCAACCAATCGTTGTGCATGGCAACCCGAGTGGCAGGTTAATGCGACGCCTTGAAACCCAGAATCGGAATACCCAAAATTCACAGCTTTTGGCTGTGAATGGAATGAAGCGAAATGTTTGTCCTGATGACCCTGATGACCCAATGCCTGCAGCGCGCAAACGTGCTGTTTTTTGGCATGCATCAGCCATCTGCCCCCGTCATCCGTGGGCAATGTGCTATTGAAAAAATAGTAAATTCTTCTCCAAACCCCCTCGCTCCCCTCCACGCGCCTATACCCAAACTCATTGTGTGAGTTCGGGTTCTCCGGCTTTTCCTCCTTGTTTCAAAGCGTCAGTTTGTGTGTCATAAAAGCCCTATAGGGCTTTCGGTTGATATTTAAATTGAAGGAACGCTACCCATGAAACGGATGCTCATCAACGCGACTCAGGCTGAAGAACGCCGCCTCGCCATCGTCGACGGACAAAAACTACTCGACTACGAAATCGAAATTGAAGGGCGCGAACAGCGCAAAGGCAACATCTACAAAGCCGTGGTGACACGGGGTCGAGCCTTCGCTGGAAGCCTGCTTTGTGGACTACGGCGAGGAGCGCCACGGCTTTTTGCCGTTCAAGGAAATCTCTCGCCAGTACTTCCAGCAAGGCGTGTCAGTCAGCCAGGCCCGCATTCAGGACGCCATCAAAGAAGGCCAGGAACTACTGGTCCAGGTTGAAAAGGAAGAACGTGGCAACAAGGGCGCAGCCCTGACCACTTTCGTGTCTCTGGCTGGCCGTTATGTGGTGCTGATGCCCAACAACCCGCGTGGCGGCGGCGTGAGTCGTCGCATTGAAGGTGAAGACCGCGCCGAGCTCAAAGAAGCACTGGACCAACTGGAATACCCCAACGGCATGAGCATCATCGCCCGCACCGCTGGCATCGGTCGCACTGCACCAGAGTTGCAATGGGATTTGAATTACCTGTTGAAACTGTGGACCGCCATTGATGGTGCAGCCAAGGGTGCCAAAGGTGCGTTCCTGATTTATCAGGAATCCTCGCTGGTGATTCGTGCCATTCGCGACTACTTCAACCATGACATCGGTGACATCCTGATCGACACCGACGATGTGTACGACCAGGCGCAACAATTCATGGCCCATGTGATGCCTGAACATGCGGCCCGTGTCAAACGTTACCGTGACGATGCACCTCTGTTCTCGCGCTTCCAGATTGAACACCAGATCGAATCTGCCTACGCCCGCACGGTGCAGTTGCCCAGCGGCGGCGCGATTGTGATTGACCACACCGAAGCGCTGGTCAGCGTGGACGTGAACTCGGCACGCGCCATCAAAGGCGGCGACATCGAAGAAACCGCCACCCGCACCAACCTGGAAGCCGCTGACGAAGTGGCTCGCCAAGCCCGCCTGCGCGACTTGGGCGGCTTGATCGTCATCGACTTTATCGACATGGAAGAAAGCCGCAACCGTCGCGAGGTGGAAAACCGCCTGCGTGATGCCTTGCGCCAAGACCGTGCCCGTGTGCAGTTTGGCACCATCAGCAAATTCGGCCTGATGGAAATGAGCCGCCAGCGCCTGCGCCCGGCGCTGTCTGAAGGTGCCTCCATCCCCTGCCCTCGCTGCGGTGGTTCCGGCCACATCCGCGACACTGAATCCAGTGCGTTGCAAATTTTGCGCGTCATCCAGGAAGAATCCCTCAAAGACAGCACGGCATCGGTGTTGTGTCAGGTGCCTGTTGAAGTGGCCTCGTTCCTGCTGAACGAAAAGCGCACCGAAATCGCCAAAATCGAGCTCAAGCAACGCATCAATGTGTTGATGGTGCCCAACAAATCACTGGAAACGCCCAACTACAAGCTTGAACGTCTGAAACACGACGACCCTCGTCTGGACAACATCCAGGCCAGCTACAAGATGGCCGAAGAGGTTGAGGATGTGACCGCTGTGACCCGCCGCTCCCAAGAGCCCACCAACCGTCAAACACCGGTGATCAAGGGTGTTTTGCCCGATGCACCCGCTCCAGTGGCCATTGCCAAGCCTGCGCACGCCGCTGTAGCGCCAGCTGTGCAAGCGGATATCAAGGCAGCTAGCGCACCCGCTGTTGCAGAAAAGGGCTTTTTCGGCTGGCTGAAGGCTTTGTTTGCGCCTGCTCCTGCAGCTGCTGTCACAACTGCACCAACAACGGTGACAGATCCCACCAAAGACGACAAACATGGTGGCCGCGACGGTGGTCGCCCTGGGCGCGATGGCAGTCGTCGTGGCGAACCACGCGGCGATCGCGGACCCCGCCAAGAAGGACGCGGTCCGCGTGGCGAAGGCCGTGGTGACGGACGTGGTGGTAACCGAAACAACCGCGGCGAACGCAGTGATCGACCAGCGCAGGGACAGGATCGTACAAATGGCCCACGTGAACGTGTTGACCAGCAAGCCAACACCTTGGACAGCCACACTGCCAACCTGGATGCCCAAGGCGTCAACACGCCAGAAGCAGGACGCACTGAGCAACGCCCAGAACGCAACAACCGCAACGAACGGGGTGATCGCGGCAACCGACCAGAACGCGGCGAACGCCGTCCGCGCGAGCCCCGTCCGCAGGACAGCGAAGTCCAGGCACAGGACAGCACACCTTCCGGCGCGAGCGAAGATCAAGTGGCTGAAAACACCAACCTGGCAGGAGAAACGCGCAACGATGGTGCACCGAGAGAAAAACGTTCACGCGACCGCTATGGCCGCGAGCGTAAACCGCGCGGTGAGCGCACCGAACGTGGCATCACCGAGCCCGCACCATCGACGCTGGTTGTAGAAGAGTCCCCGCAAGAGGAAACCGCTCCCCGCAAGTCGTACTTTACGCAAACTGCAGGTCGCATAGAAGGTACGCCAGAGGCATCCATCGGACAGCCTCAGGACATTTCGGCTTCAGCACCGCTTGAATCGCCCCCCGTAATGGGTACAACTGCTTCCGTTGAAGCGCAACCTGCACCTGTGGCTGAGCTTGCTCGTGATACAGCTAGACCAGTTAGCGCCCCCCTGGAGGCCACCTCGGCCGTCGTCGCACCAGTCGCGAGCCTTGTCCAGCCTACGCCAGCGTCTGCCACGATGCCCAAAGTGCACGCCTACACATTGCCCTTGGGAGAACTCACTCAGATCGCCACACAGTCTGGTCTGACGTGGGTGAACTCGGATGCTGAAAAGGTGACCGCCATACAAAACGCCATTGCAGCTGAGCCCAAGCCAGCACGCATCCCGCGTGAACGCCCACCCGTAGCTCAGCTTGATGACCGTCCGTTGGTCTTGGTCGAAACCCGCCTGGATTTACGCAACGTCACACTGCCGTTTGAAAACACGCAGCCCATGTGACGCATGAATGGCTGATCCCTACTAAAAAAGGGCACCCAAGGTGCCCTTTTTTAATTTTCTTTGTATCTCATACTGTTCCCAATCCCGCTCAGCCCCCTCACGTACTGGCAGTACACAGCCGAACACAGTCCCTGCCAGCCACTTTGGCTCGGTACATGGCATCGTCTGCGGCCTTGGTCAAGGTAACTGCATCTTCTCCATCTTCAGGAAAGATCGCAACCCCAATACAGCATGAGATGGCGAGTTCATGACCGTCCACAACAAAGGGTTGACGAAGTACCTGGCAAAGCTTTTCCGCCAACGCCAGAACAACCTCTGACTCACCCAGCGGGGCCACCAACACAACGAATTCGTCACCGCCGATACGTCCCACGGTGTCAGAGGCGCGAACACAGTTTTGCAGGCGTACCGCTGCCTGCTGCAAAACTTGGTCACCAACGCCGTGGCCAAAATTGTCGTTGACCGGCTTGAAGTGGTCGAGGTCCAGAAAGAGCATGGCAAAATGCCCATGCTGGCGTTTTGCCCTGACCAACTCTTGGTTAAGCCGATCACTGAAAAGTGCACGATTTGGCAGATTTGTCAACGGATCGTGCCGTGCCATATGCCGCAATTCTTCCGTCATGGTCTCTGCAAGGCGCAAAGCGCGGTCACGCCCGTTGACCATGAGCCAGGTCAGCAGAGCCAGTGCCAGACCCAAAACGGTCCCAACACCAGCGGTGACGACACCCTTGCCCATGCCATAGCGATCCTCAAATACCTCTTGTGTGCTAAGCGACAGGGTCCAGTTGTGGCCTGCCACTACCATGTATTCATTGGCGACAACTGCAGCCGGTCTGACTGGCTCGCCCATGGTGTTCTTATTTTCTGTGCTGTACAGCAAGGATGCCTTGCTGGTATCTGTACCGTCATACATGGCCAGCGCCAGCCCAGGGTCCTGCGCTCCATACAAACTGGCCATGAAATCATTCATGTGAAAGGACGCATAGACCCAACCGATCAAGTGCGTACGTCGATCTTCAACAGTGTCATGTGATCGATCCTGCTCATAAATTGGCAAATACATGACAAAGCCGGGTGGGGCTTTGTTGCGGTCATCCAATTTCAACTCAACTTTGCCTGAAATAGCAGGCATACCAGAATCTCGGGCCTTCTCAAGAGCCAGCCGCCTTACTGGATCAACCCAGATATCAATGCCCACAGGCGCTCGATTTCGACCCACATAGGGTTCCCGCTGGACGATGGGGGCGTAGACATCACGCATCCCGTCAGGATCGATGGCATAGTCCACAAAACCAACGGAGCGCATACCGATCAGATGCTCGGATTTGTGTCTTGCCGGAATCCAATCCACCAAGCCGATGGCTTGAACTCCTGAAAAATTGGCATCCAGTTGCAGGCTGTCCACATAGTTGTGCATTGCCACGCGATTACTTAAGGCCGTGGTGGCAAATAGCGATTGCACACCGCGCAGCATTTGCTCATACCCATGAATGCGCTGCTCAACACGACTGACCGTTTCGCGTAAAGCAAAATCAAATTGGGATCGCAACGCCTTTCGGTCTGTTTGCCTTTGATGATCCCAAATGAACCAGGTGACTCCCATCATCACAGTCAGCACCAGCCACGGCAGCGTGACCAAGACAATGCGGGTGGTGGTGTTGATGAATTTTTCGCTGGTCATGGCCGAATGCGAATCAGAAATTTACCAGGGCAGCGGCCAGTTCGGGTTTGAAATACTTCTCAAAGATACGACGCATCGTACCGTCAACACGCATGCTATGAATGATCGTGCTCCATTGCTCAAGCTGCATGGCTGAGAGTGATTTCTTCGACATGATCAATCCATGGGGAACCGCTGGGTCGCTGAATCCTATGATGGTCGACATCGCACGAATTCTTTTTTCTTCAAGTGCCGGAAAGTCAAAAGGTTCAATGATCATGCCCTGAATGCGGCTGAGGATCAGTGTCTGGTACAGCGGCGCGAGCCCACCAGCCTGGCTGACGCGATTGGTCTCTTGCAATTTATCGACCAGGCGATTGGCTGATTCGCTGTACCTGAAGCTGCGGATCACCCCCAACTGGAGCGTGGCGTTCTGCTCAAAATCAGGCAAGTTGTGGACTCCGGAATCGTTGCGCACCAACAAGTAATACTTGTTGCTGAAATACCAGGCAAAACTAGCAAACTTGTCACGCTCCGAGTTGGTGATACCAGAAAGACTGAAATCCAATGCACCAGATTCGATGAGTTGCCAGATACGCGAACGTTGCATCAGGCTCACCGTCACCTTGCAACCGCTGCGGCGGATGAGCTCATCCGCTACATCTTTGTCAATTCCTGTATCTGTGTCTGCAGAGTAGAGCAGCCCGTGGTCGTGCAGCGCCAGGGTGTAGGTACGCGAGCAGTCAACCGCCGTCGCATTGGCAACGCCGCACAAGCCCAATTGGTTGAGTAAAAACAGCAGTGCAAGAATATATCGACCAGCCATAGGTTCTCCTGCGGAAGTGTTGTTTTATTGTCCCATAGCGGTGAGCCCCGCGTAGATGGATTATTGGATCGTCAAAGACAATGCCGCTGAGATTTCTGTCATTGCACTCTTACGCGATGAACAAGATCCAGTGACATGCTACATGAGCCGAAGAGGCCGCTCAAAGTGAAAGGAACAGCAACGCTGTAAAACGTTGCTGTTTGGAAATGGCCCTGATCACTCAGGATGCGGTGGCTTCTTCTGGTTTTTTAGACGAGGCAAAAAAACCGCGCTGCACCAAACCAAGGTAACTGCAGGCCTTGTTGCCACCGCTGCGCTGCGCGAAATCCACGGCTTGCTCGGTTTTGGCAATACTGGTGGCGGGTGAATCATCTTCCAATACGGTGGTGAAACCACAGCTCACCGTGACTCGGCCGACTTTTGAAAAATTGTATTTTTCAACACTGGACCGAAACCGCTCAAATGCGCCCAGCACCAATGCCTCATCAGGGCAATGCAGCAAGGCACCAAAATGCTCGCCATTAAAACGATACAAGCGGTCATAGGTACGAAACGTGTTACTTAAAATTCGTGCGACCCGTGACAACACGTCATCAGCCACATCACGACCGTACTGCTCTGTGATAACCGAAAAATTATCAATTTTTGCCGAGCCCAACCAGTAGTTGGCGGGTACCCGGTGGCGGCGTTCTTGCCCCGGCAGGGACGAGTCTTCAGGTGCACTCGCGGATTCCTCAATGTCTTCCAGAACAGCACTGTAAAAAGCATCATCCAGCGACTTGCGATTGAGCAACCCTGTCATGGCATCGCGATCGCTGTATTCAAGCAAACTGTACATGTTGCGATAAATATGCCGCAGGCTATCCACCTTCTGGAGGTTCTCCTCACTCAAGGCCGCTTCCGAGTGCAATTCAAGCACCCCTTGATCTTCTTCGCGAAATTCGGAAAACAGAGGCAACATGGTGATACGCGGGCCATCCGGGCCAGCCCATGCAATCTCAACACGGTCACGCAAGGTCAAGCAACGCAAACGGTCACCTGCGTCTTCGAGCTTGGCCAATGACGAAAAATCGACCCGCTGTGGATCGATCACTCTGCCACCACCCTTGGCGTCCAACCTTGCAATTTCCAACCAGCGGCGATCATCCTCGTCACGCACAACCCTGGCAATCACGATTCGGCTCACTGGCAACAAGTCCAGCAGTGCCTTGGAAAGCGTGAGTTCGAGCAGGTCACGGTCACGATGATCCGTCAGCCTGACAATGTGTTCAATGTATGTACTCATGCTCAAATCATAGACCCGAAATGTTGTTCCGTCACTAAAAATTGGCAGGGTGTCATTGATCGATTGCAACCTGGTCCGGATTGAAATCCATCAGTCCACGCGACGCATCCGCGCCAGGGTGGCACTGCGCCATGCGGAGGCTGCTTCAGCATCGTTGCCCTGACGCTGTGCCAGTTCTGCCAATAACTGCCAGGCACGCGACTGCAAACCCGCATCGGGTAAACGTGGCAGGGCCAACCGGATCAGTTGGTGCGCTTTGCCCCACAGTTGCAAATGCAAGCAAGCCACACCCGCGAGGTATTGCAGAACCGCGTCCCCAGGATCATTCAAGTGTGCACGTTCGACACGTGACAGCCAGACGGTATCAATCGGATTTTCGGCCGCAGAAAATCCGTTTTCCATGATGCGAACCAGCCGTATTTTTTGTTCCTGTGACAGACCATCTGCCGCATCACCGATGCGTTGCCACACCGGCAACAACCACTCAAAAGCCACTTCCGCACTGCCCCCAAGTCGTAACCACCGTCCCGCCGCGCTACCAGCCACTTCTGGTAACTGACGCTCGGTTGCTTCAAGGCGATGCCATACTTGTTGCAACTGGTCGGTATCCGAGGCGCTTTGAATCCACTCCTGCGACAAAGAACGCAGCAGCCCATTGGCTGATACCTGGGAAAAAGCGCGGTGTTTGACCAACATACGGGCAGTTTCCAGTGCCAACTCAATCTTGCCAGCCATGCGAGCAACTTTTAAGCGCAATCGCAGCGCCACCGTGCGTCGTGCAACACCAGACGGAAGCTGGTCGAGCCAGCTCAAAGCAGAACTGGCATCTTGATCCTCCAATGCCCAACGCACCGCCCGCAGCACCAAACCGTCACGCATCTCGCCGGTGTGGCCATCACCGGCATCCTTCAAAGCCTGCTGGAAATGCTGCTCTCTTGCCACCTTGTCTTGCAGGGACTGGGAGCTTTCGGCCGCCAGCAGATTTGCCAAAACGCGCAAGCGTTCAACGCCTGGCCAAACCTCGCCGCTTTGCTTCAAGTTGGCTTCACGAGCCAATACCACTTGCGCTGATTTTCTCGCACGTAAAAACCGCCCTGCCACCTGGTGAGAAAGCCCCTCCGCAAGCGCTGCGTGCATCACACGCTCCTGATGCCGTATCCGCCATGACCGGGCCTGACCTGGCAACGAAAAAAGCCCGCCAAGGGCTTTGAGTGACAAGTGCACCAACACAAACAGCAAACACAACAGCAATACCACCAAATTGAGGGACAAATCCACCCGATAGGGCGACCAGAAGACCGTCACGGTGCCGGTATTGGTGCTGGCAAACAACGCCAAAGCAACCGCCAAACCAAACAAGCCCAAAAACCACAGCGCCACACGCATGGTCAATGCCCTGCTGCCGCTGTGGCCAGCACCGTCAAGGTGTCGTCCAGCCGGGGGATCTGCAAGGTACGCATCTGGCTCTGCACCTTTTGCATCAAGGCCAGTGTGGTCTGTGTCTTGCGCGCATTGATGTCAAAGTACCTTTTCAGCAAACTGTCAGCATCCTGAAGGTCTGCCCGGGAAGATTCCACTTGCCGCGCCAACAGACCCATCCGTGCATTGAGCAGTTTGAGTTTCAGGTTCTCTCGCAAGAAGAAAGCCTGTTCCGGCGAGACAAGCGCCGCCTCGGGACTCTCGATGCGACTCACCCTGACCAACTGACGTGACTCCTGAAGCACCAGCTGCACGGCCATCTGCCACCAGGTATCAAAAACCGAAGTCGACGAAACGCTGGATTTTTGAACCGGCTTGGCCACCCCCACCGAATTGGCAATGGCGAGTTCGTCGGCCAAACGCACCAATTCATCCAGCATGACCAACAAATTAGGGGTGTCACTGACGGCAGATGATTTGACGCGGTCAATATCCCTGGCAATGGCACGCTGTAACAAGGCCAAGCGTGGCTGCGCCGCACGGACAACGCGCTGGTCTGCAGACTTCAAGGCTGCCAGCAAAGGTTCCACGCTGCCAGTGAGCTGTGCCTGCTGCTGAGCCAGTCGCAAGGCGGCTTCAATATCGACCACCAGGTTTTCGTCGCGCGAGCGCGACAAGCTCTGCATCAACTCATCGAGTTGACTGCGCTGCAAGGCCACTTCACTCAGGCGTGAATCGATCACCGCTGCCCGCGTGGCGGTCTCCTGCGCCAGAGACATGGCTTGTTTCGCCAGCGCACGGGCTTCAATGGACTGCGATTGCGCCTGCGCGCTTTGGGTGGCGAGTTGCTCTTGCATGCCAACTACTTTTTGCCACAACAGGACCACGGCCAGCAGGGCAAGTGCCGCTATCAGACCAATGGCCATGGCCAAACCACGATAAAGCGAAAACTTTGCGGCGTTTTCAACAGCCATACTCCCCCCCTCGACGGGGATGGATGGGTCAGATGCAAGCTCGGGATTCATGGCATGGATTCTATCGAGGACACCACGTCGTCCAGCGTGGGTCTTGACTGCCGCACCAAACCAAAGCCCAAAGCGCTTGTGGCAGCCACAATTCGCGGGTGGGTGGCCACCGCGCGCGCAGACGACCAATCGACACCTGGCATCAAACTACGCAAATGATCCAGGGCCTCGGCACTGCTGAACAACCATACCGAGCCATCCTGCGCTGCCGTTTGTGCCGAGGCACGTTGGGCAGGCAACCACTTTGGCGCACCACGTTCATAGGCGACCACAAACTCAACTTCTGCACCCGCTTGCTTCAGGCGCTGCGCCAGCCAGTCGCGCCCCACGCCGGATTCGGTATCAACCGCCACCGCGCCGTCTGCAGCCACCGTGTTGCCCCGGACGATCAGGACTTTGTCACCCGGTTTGACCTGTGTACCCACCACTTGCCAGAGCGCCTCGGAGTCAAATTGCCCAGCCTGCGTCGACGGCATGTCCAGCAATTCAGCGGCAACACCCTGTTTCAGCAAGGCTTTACCGGTACCTGGACCGGTCGCCCACACTCTTGTTTTTATAGCGGTATATTCTTTATTATCAGGGGCTAGAGCCTGATTTTCCTTAAAGAAAAAATCAACGGCATGGCTACTGACAAACATAACGGCCGAATAGCCCGCCCACTGCTGCCAGGCGGCACGCACGCGACGGATATCGGCCAGTGCACGCACTTCTATCAACGGCAACGCCATGGCGTGGCTGACCTCCACGCCGAAACCGGCTTTCGCGGTAGTCGATCGCCCGAACGAACTCTACCTGCCCGGCGAGACGGTGCGGGT
>CAIOAQ010000469.1 GCA_903856025.1 uncultured beta proteobacterium | reverse complement strand
GGGTTTTCCCGAGCCTGACACAAAAGCCATGACCAATTTTCAGTCGCAACTGGTGCCCGCGGGTTCGGCATGCCTCGATTTGCGACAGCAGCTCATCCAGCTGTGCCGAGGTCGCGGTGGTCTGGTGAACGGTGCGCAACCAGTGGCGCAGCACATTGGCCTGTCGTGGCGCGCTCAGTGTCTGCAACGCCCGAATGTCCGGCGGCACGCCCACACGCTGCAAGTCTTCTGCGGCCACTTCGGCAAGCACCTCCTGCGCCTGCACCGCATGACGGCAACTGCGCGCAAAGGTGTCACGAAACTGCGGGAAACAACGCTGCAGGGCCGGCAACACCTGGGCACGGATGCGGTTGCGGGTAAAGCGCTCATCGACATTGGTGGGATCTTCAATATAAGCCCCCCCCTGACCTTGCAACCACACGCGAATGTCATCGCGGCTCACCTGGATCAGCGGGCGGCAGTAGGTCAGCGTGCCGCGCTGCCAGCGCGGGGCCATGGCACTGATGCCGGGCAAACCAGCGCCACGGCTCAAGGCCAACATCAAGGTTTCAACCTGGTCATCTGCGTGCTGTGCAATTGCTATTGTTTGAATAGCTTCTTGCCCATCATTTACGAGGGCTAGAGCTTCAAAAGCCTTGTACCGTGCATGGCGTGCAGCGGCCTCAGGGCTTTCGCCTGGCGCATGGCGGGCATCGACTCTTGACACGCGCAGCGACACGTTCAAGGTCGCGCAGACCGCCTGGCAATGGCGCTCAAATTCGTCCCCAGCGGCTTGAAGCCCGTGGTGAACATGAAAGGCAGTGACCTGCTGTGGCCATTTGGCGGCGCAGGCCAGCAACAAGGCGGTGGAATCCAGCCCGCCGCTGTAGCCTATCGCCAGCGGCAACACAGGTTGAAAATTGGCAATCGCCTGCTCAAAAGTACGCGTCATGTGTTGCAGCGACGCGCTATGCCGAAACCGAACGGAGGTTCGACCTATTTTCCGGTGGTTTTGGTGTCTGTAAAGCGGCCATAACTTTGCAGCCGATCAAAACGCCGATCCAGCAGCTCTTTGGTCTTCAGGTCGCTGACCTGACGGAAGGCATCGGTCAGTGCGCGCTTGAGAAAGCCCGCCATCTGTTTGGGATCGCGATGAGCGCCACCCACGGGTTCGTTGACGATCTTGTCAATCACTCCCAAGGCTTTCAAACGGTGTGCGGTGATGCCCAGCGCATCGGCCGCATCCTGGGCTTTGTCTGCGGTTTTCCACAAAATCGAGGCACAACCCTCAGGGCTGATCACCGAATAAATGGAATATTGAAGCATCAGCAACTGGTCACCGACAGAAATCGCCAGCGCCCCGCCAGAGCCGCCTTCACCAATGATGGTGACGATGATCGGCACTTCCAGCTGTGCCATCTCGAAGATGTTGCGGCCAATCGCCTCTGACTGGCCGCGTTCCTCGGCATCAATGCCGGGGTAAGCGCCAGGCGTGTCCACAAAGGTGAACACGGGCAGTTTGAATTTTTCGGCGGTTTTCATCAAGCGCAGGGCTTTGCGGTATCCCTCAGGCTTGCTCATGCCAAAGTTGCGCAGTCCACGCTCCTTGGTGTCACGGCCCTTTTGTTGGCCGATCACCATGCAGGGCGTGCCGTTGAAGCGCGCCAGCCCGCCGACAATGCTCAGGTCATCGGAAAAATGGCGGTCACCGTGCATTTCCACAAAGTGGGTGAACAATTCGTTCACGTAATCCATGGTGTACGGACGCTCGGCGTGACGGGCAATTTTGGTGATTTGCCACGGCGTCAGATCGCTGTAAATGTCTTTGGTGAGCTGCTGGCTTTTCTTGGCCAGCTGGTTGATCTCGGCCGAAATATCCACCGCAGATTCGGTCTGGACATAGCGCAACTCTTCAATTTTGTTTTCAAGATCGGCGATCGGGGTTTCGAAATCGAGGAAAGTCTTTTTAGCCATGCGGGCTCCGTTTAATCAGTTGAGGACCGAACCAGCACACAGCGTGTCGCCTTGGTCTGCCCCACAAAGTTTCAGGTTTTCAATATTCCACTGGCACCGGGTCCAACGAGCGCCAAATATACCAAGTTGCGACCGTGCTGTACGGGGCCCAGGCTTGTGCCACCTCGCGCGCATCGCTGCGACTGACCACTTCACCCGAAAAATAGCTCTTGCTGATGCCATTGATCAGCCCCACGTCATCCAGCGGCAGCACGTTCGGGCGCATCAGGTGAAAGATCAAAAACATCTCGGCCGTCCAGCGCCCAATGCCGCGAATGGCCACCAACTCGGCGATGATAGCCTCGTCGTCCATGCTGCTCCAGTCTTCTTCATGAACGGCCCCATTGTCAAAGTGCAAAGCCAAGTCAACCAGGTATTCCACTTTGCGGGCACTGAGACCCGCGGCACGCATGTCGTCGATTTTCAGACGCAGCACACTCGCTGGCGTCAACTTCTTGGGCAACAGCATGAACCTGTCCCACACAGTTTGTGCGGCTTTGACCGAAATTTGCTGCCCCACCACACTGCGCGCCAGGGTGACAAACGCATCACCGCGGCTTTGCAGGCAGGCCTGACCGAACTGCGGAATCAAGCGCTTCATGACCCGGTCTTTTTTCATCAAATGCTTGCACGCCTCTGGCCAATAAGACGGTGCCACACACTCGTTTGCTACATTATCAGTAGCTTGTTGCGCTTTATTTACGGGGGCTACAACCATAAACTGCCCCTAAGATCCAGCCAGGTCACAGGCTGAATGGCTCGTTGACCAGCGTTCACTTGGCGGCTTCCCAGGTGGTGCCAGCGGCCGAATCCTTGAGCACAATGCCCATCGCCAGAAGTTCCTGGCGAATGCGGTCCGCTTCGGCAAAATTTTTGCCAGCTTTGGCTTGCGCCCGGTCCACAATTTTTTGCTGAATCATGGCTTCATCAAGCACCACGCCGGCCTGCAGAAAGGCCTTGGCATCGCCTTGCAACAAACCCAGGCAAGCACCCAGCGCCTTCAACAAACCAGCGGTTTGGGCAGCGCGGGTGCGGTTGACTTCAGAAGCCAGGTCAAACAGCACGGCCACCGCCTCCGGGGTGCCGAAATCGTCATCCATGGCCGCTTTGAAACGCGCCGCAAACGGGTCATGCCAGTCAATGGCCACATCAGCAGGTGCCACCAGGTCAAGCGCCGTATAGAGCCGCTTGAGTGCGGTATGGGCATCATCCAGGTGGGTGTCGCTGTAATTGAGCGCGGTTCGGTAATGGGTGCGAATCAAAAAGAAACGCACGGTTTCGCGCTGGTACTTGGCCAGCACATCACGGATGGTGAAGAAATTGCCCAGGCTTTTGGACATTTTTTCGTTGTCCACCCGCACAAAACCGTTGTGTACCCAGAATTTCGCCAGTGGTTTGCCATTGGCACCCTCGCTCTGCGCGATCTCGTTTTCGTGGTGGGGAAACTGCAGGTCGGCGCCACCACCGTGGATATCAAAGGTTTCACCCAGGTTCTGGCAGCTCATGGCCGAGCACTCAATGTGCCATCCGGGGCGACCCTTGCCATAGCCGTAGCCCATGGCATCGGCGTCCCATTTGGCATCTTCTGGCTCACTTTCCTTGGCCGACTTCCACAGCACGAAGTCCAGCGGATCGTCCTTGCCGTCTTGCACCGCCACGCGTTCACCGGCGCGCAACTCGTCCAGCGACTTGCCCGACAGTTTCCCGTAGCCGGGAAACTTGCGCACCGCATAGTTCACATCGCCACTGCTGGCTTTGTAGGCCAAGCCTTTGGTTTCCAGCTTTTTGATCAGATTGAGCATCTGCGGCACGTATTCGGTGGCGCGCGGCTCCAGCGTGGGCGACTCGATGCCCAGCAGGGCAATATCGGCATGCATCGCGTCAATCATCTCGTCGGTCAGGGCGCGGATGGTGATGCCACGTTCCACGGCACGTTTGATGATTTTGTCGTCAATGTCGGTGATGTTGCGCACATAGGTGATGCGGTAGCCGCTGCTTTTGAGCCAGCGTTGCACCACATCAAACGCCATCATCATGCGGGCATGCCCAATGTGGCACAAGTCATAAATCGTCATGCCGCAAACGTACATGCGCACATGGCCCGGCTCTATAGGGGTGAAAGGCTCCGGCTGCCGGCTCAGCGTGTTGAAAATGCGCAAACTCATGGGTCTATCAAATTTCTGTGAAACGGGTCAAAGGGTGGCAGTCGTCAAAAAGTCGCTGAAAACAAACGTCTTCGCAAATGGCAGTGTGACTGCCATGTAAGGTTTGAAAAACACCCCCTCAGCTACAATGCGCACCAGTATAAAGCCGTACCTCGGCCCCCCCATTCCACGGACAGAATTCCAAATTTCAACGTATCAGGTCATGAAACTCACTCGTACTGCTGTTTTAAAGGCCATGCGCCTGATCACTTTGGTGGGTGCCTGTGCCGCACTGACCAGCCATGCCGACGACTACACCGACATCAGCCAGCTGCTCAAAGCCAACAAATACCCCGAGGCCTTGTCCAAGGTCGACGGCCAATTGGCCACCAAGCCCGCCGACCCCCAGCTGCGATTTCTCAAAGGCGTGATCGAACGCAACCTGGGCAAGCAAGCCGAGGCCATCGCCATCTTCACTAAACTCACCGAAGACTATCCGGAATTGCCTGAACCGTACAACAACCTGGCCGTGCTGTACGCTGGTCAAGGCCAGTACGACAAGGCCCGCATGGCCCTTGAAATGGCCATCCGCACCAACCCCAGCTATGCCACCGCCCATGAAAACATTGGCGATGTGTACGCCCGATTGGCTAGCCAGGCCTACAACAAAGCGCTGCAACTGGACAACGGCAACACCGCCGTACCGCCCAAACTGGCACTGATTCGCGAACTGTTCAAACCCAACCTGACCAGTCCTCGTCCGGGTGTCACCACAGCATCTGCGGCACCAGCAACGGTACCCGTGGCTGCACCCGCCGCGACGGTGGCACAAGCAGCTGCACCAACAGTGCCAGCCGCCGCCACGACCAAGCCGGTTGCTGCACCAACCCCTGCGGCTGCAGCGCCCGCTGCGGTAGACGCTTCCAAATCCGCTGAAGCTGCTGTACTTGCATGGGCCAAGGCATGGTCTGGCAAAGACATGACCAATTACCTGGGCGCTTACAGCCCAGACTTCAAACCAGCTGGCGCACAGTCGCGCAGCGCCTGGGAAAAAGACCGCACAACGCGCATCGTCGGCAAATCAAGCATCAGCCTCACCCTCAGCGACTTGAAAGTCAAAGTCAAGGGCGACGAGGCCACAGTGTCCTTCCGTCAGGCGTACAAGGCCAATGCCCTGTCGGTCTCCAGTAAGAAAATCCTCACGCTACATCTAAGCGGCAACCGCTGGCTGATCACGCGGGAAGCTACTGGCAATTGACCTTTCAGGTCATTGCATAGCGTTCATCTGGCGGCAGGAGCCGTCAGATTTTTGTCTTGATTGAATGATTTTCCCAACCAGAATTCCTCTGTTTTGTTATGCGCTGGCCTTGTGCCTGGCGCTTGGCAACACGCCTGCGCACGCCACCGTCAAGAAAAAGAAGTCGGTACACCCGGCACATGCCGCCGTTGCCAAACCCAAACTGGATGGTGTCGCCGAAGGCAGATTGATCGCCATCTACCGTTTGATCGGGCAAGGAGACACCCGGACCGCCTTGACCGAAGCCGAGCGGCTCGTCAAAACCTATCCCAACTTCGCTTTGGCCCAACTTGTTTACGGCGACTTGCTGTCGGCTCGGTCCCGCTCACTGCATGATTTCGGTGATGTACCGACCGAGCAGCGACAACATGCGCAAGTGGCACTGGACGAGCTGAAAAACGAGTCCATGCTGCGGTTGAAGGCTTTGCGTGAGCGTCCCCCTGCCGGATCGGTGCCTGCTGAATTCCTGAAACTGTCGTCGCAAAACAAACACGCCAGTGCCATTGATGCGTCGCGCGCAAGGCTGTACTTGTTTGAAAACAGCTCCAACGGCCCCACGCTGATGGCCGACTACTATATTTCCGTGGGAAAACTTGGGCTTGAAAAACAGGCTGAAGGTGACCAGCGCACACCGCTTGGCGTGTATTTCATCACCAGCCAACTCGACCCCAAAACCTTGAAAGATTTTTACGGGGCGGGCGCGCTGCCCATCAATTACCCCAACGTGCTGGACATCAAACGTGGCAAAACCGGGGGGGGCATTTGGCTACACGGCACCCCCGCAACCCAGTTTTCCAGGGCACCACAATCCAGCGATGGCTGTGTGGTGCTGGCAAACCCTGACCTGCAAAACATCATCCAACAGGTTGAAATCCGCTCCACCCCGGTGCTGATTTCAAAGCAGATCAAATGGGTCGCACCGGCCAGCCAGAAACAAATAACCCATGAGTTCACCCATCAATTCGATGCCTGGATGAGCGCTAAAACCAGTGGCAAGCTCAACAACATCACCTCTTTTTACGCCGCAGATTTCAGCAACAACGGCAAATCATTGACCGACTGGTTGCCCACACTGCAACGTGAATTGAATGGTTTGCAGAAACAATCCCTCGAGGTCAAAGACCTTTCTTTGTTACATTGGGTGGACAGCAATGAAACCATGGTGGTGACGTTCGGAGAAGTTGTTGTCGGGCAGCGTTCTGGCTCAACCAAGCGCCAGTACTGGCAAAAAAGCAATTCTGGCTGGAAGATTTTTTACGAAGGATCGGTTTAATGAAACTCCCATCATTTTTCACATTAGCCCTCAGATTCATTACCGCTTTAGCTATCTATTCGGTAGTGAATGTGGCACAGGCAGGCGCTGCGCCGAAGGTCAAGTTCGCCACCAGCGCTGGTGATTTTGTGGTGGAGGTTTACCCCGACAAGGCGCCAAAAACGGTGGCCAATTTTTTGCAATACGTCAATGACAAACACTACAACGGCACCATTTTTCACCGTGTTATCAGCAACTTCATGGTGCAAGGTGGTGGCTTTGATGCCAATTACGTGGAAAAACCCACCCGTGCGCCCGTACCCCACGAAGGCCGTGAAGCGCTTGAAAAAGGCGGCCCCCGCAACGTGACCGGCACCCTGGCCATGGCACGCACCAACGACCCGCAGTCGGCCACCGCACAGTTTTTCATCAATGTGAAAGACAACGCCTTTCTGGACCCGACACTGATTCCACCGGGTGACCCGGTGCCCAAGTTTGAATACCAGGGCCAGGTCTACGAAAATACGCCGCGAGCCAAGCTGGTCAATGCGCCGCAACTGTTTGGGTACACCGTGTTTGGCAAGGTCATTTCCGGCATGGAGGTGATCGAAAAAATCAAACTCACACCCACCGGTGCGGGCGGCCCCTTCCCTACCGATGTTCCCAAAACACCGATTCTTATCAACTCTGCAACCCTGGTGAAATAAATCATGAGCAACCCACAAGTCGAACTGCACATTGCCAACTACGGCACCATCACCCTCGAACTCGATCAGGAAAAAGCCCCCAATACCGTGGCCAATTTCCTGAGCTACGTGAACAAGGGCCACTACAACAACACCATTTTTCACCGTGTGATTCCCGGCTTCATGGTCCAGGGCGGCGGCATGGAACCCGGCATGAAGGAAAAGAAGGGCGACCAGCCCATCAACAACGAAGCCAATAACGGTCTGAAGAACCAAAACTACACCGTCGCCATGGCCCGCACCGGTGACCCGCATTCGGCCACCGCGCAGTTCTTCATCAACGTCTCTGACAACGGTTTTCTGAATCACACGGCCCCCAGCCAGCAAGGTTGGGGTTATGCCGTGTTTGGCAAAGTGGTGGCTGGCACCGAGGTGGTCGACAAGATCAAGGCTGTTAAAACCGGCCGCAAGGGCTACCACGACGACGTGCCACTGGAAGACGTGGTAATCGAAAAAGCCGTCGCCCTGTAATTGACGCGGGGTAAGCATGCCCCTGAGCACGCCAGAAATTGCGTCTGCCCACGACCCCGTGGCTGTTGCTTCCGGGGTGGTGAACGCCCCGGCGAACTGGCGCGCCATTGACTTCATCTCCGACCTGCACCTGCAGGCTTCTCACAGCGCCACGTATGAAGCCTGGCAGCACCACATGGCACACACCTGTGCCGATGCCGTGTTCATTTTGGGTGACCTGTTTGAGGTCTGGGTCGGCGACGACATCGTGGAGGCTGCCGACGATTCAGAGGCTGCCTTTATACGGCGTTGCCAGCACGTCCTGCACACCACGGCGCAACGCCTGCCGGTGTACTTCATCCACGGTAACCGCGACTTTTTACTCGGTCAGGACTTTGCCCAAGCCTGCAGCATGACGCTGCTGCCTGACCCCTGCGTGCTGAACTTTGACCACCAACGCTGGCTGCTGTCGCACGGCGACGCGCTTTGCCTGGGTGATGTGGACTACCAGCAATTTCGCCAACAAGTGCGCTCCCGCGCCTGGCAGAGCCATTTCCTGGCCAAACCGTTAGCTGAGCGTCAGACCATCGCCCACGGCCTGCGCGCGCAAAGCGAGTCCCGCAAAGCCAGCGGCACAAGCTACGCCGATGCAGACGAAAACATGACCTTGCAATGGCTAAAAACCGCCCAAGCCACCACCCTGATCCACGGCCACACCCACCAGCCCGCTGACCACACGCTATTTCCCCAAGAGGGGCAGCCCCTGTATCGTCTGGTACTGAGTGATTGGGATGCCGAAGCTTCGCCCCCCCGACTGGAAATTCTGCGATTGGCCTTGGGTGCATTACCGCAACGGATCAACCCGAAGCTTGCTTGATTTTTCGCTTTTGTAGTATTTTTTAGGCTTGTAATCCCCCCCTCGCCCCCAACCCCTCTCCACCCCCGCCGGGGCCGAAAGGGGGGCTAACTGCCCTATTTGGCCGACGCAATAAACAGAAGTCTTACACGCCGATAGGTAGTTTGGCGTTTTTTGGTTTTCCAGCGATTTACGCAGGCGATGCGTTCGAGTTGACTCTATTTTTTCAAAAATAGTGGTTCACCAAACCTCAACCTAACTGCCTCACGGCGTGTAATGCTTCCCTGAAAGGCGTTTGCCAAATAGGGCTGTTAGGCTCCTCTTTCCGCCCCGGTGGGGGTGGAAAGAGGCGGGGGAGATAGGGGGGAAAATCCAAACCCGACAAAAACCTTAAGCCTTCAACAACACCTTCAACACGTTCTGCACGCGCCGCACCTGCCCAGCGTCAAACCCAGAAGCCAACACCACAGCCGCATCCTGCGCCCAGGTTTGCGCTGGGGCCGGGTCGTTGCGCTTGGTCAGCAGTTGCAATTGCAGCATGCGCCGAGCGCTGATGTGCTCTGCCGGTGTCGGCACTTCGGCCGCCATTTCCAGACGCAACAAAGCCGTTGCGCCGTCGCCTGCAGCCGGTTGTGACAAGGCTTTGACCCAGGCACCACGCACGGCCGGACTGACACGGTTGCCCAGTTCTTGGACTGTGGGCACTTGGGCTGCATCGCGCGATTCCCATGCACCCAGCAAATGCGTCAAGGCTTCACCATGCGCTTGAGCCGCCAGTTTTCGCAAGGTGGCCTGCGCCTGCTCCAGTGCGTCACGCTGGGCGCGAAAGGCGGCATCGCCCAAACGTGGTGCTTCCTGACGGTCACCGTAAGCGGGACGATCCGAGCGTGGACCACGGTCATCATTGCGCCCAGGGCCACGCGCACCATCACGGCCGCCGTCTCGGCTTCCAGGGCGACCACTGTCTTTGCGATCCCCAAATTTGCCACCGCGCCCCATGGAGGCGGGCTCTTCTTTTTTCATGCCAGGACGGTCATCGCCACGCATGGCCACCACGCGCTTGGGCGCAGCCACCGGCTTGGCAGGTTCAGCTGCTGGGGCCTCGTCTGCTGACTCAACCGTATCCGAAGAGGGCTCAGTTGCTACATTTTCAGTATCTTCAAGCGCTTTGTTTTCAAGGACTATAGGTGTAATTTGTTCTGACTCTACGGCAGCCTGAACGGCCGCTTGCGCCAGACGCTGGCCACTCAAGGCGGCATCCAGTTCAGCCATGGCGCTGCGAATGGCTTGCGCGTCGCCAGCCGCATTGGCAAGCTGCAGGGCTTTAGAGGCATCCAGCACGAAGCGGTCACGCTCGCTCAAGGCGCTTTGGGCCTTTTCACGCTCGACCGTCTTACGGTTGAACGCTTCATCGATCGGTTTGCGGAAGGCATCCCACAATTTTTGCTCGTGGCGGCGGTCGATGGGCACACGGTGCGCCTCGGCTTGCCAGCGCTGCTGCAGCGTTTTGACGGCGTCAATGCGCAACATGGCTTCTGCGCCCAACACTTTGGCCTCGTCGATCATCGCGTGGCGTGCATCCAGACTGAGTTTTTGCAGCGTTTCCAACGGAGCGGCAGCTTCGTCAATGGCGGCCTTCCAGAGCGGTTGCAGTTCGGCAAACATCTTTTCACCGACGTGTCCGGATTCACGCCAGCGGTCGCCAAACTGATGCAGCACACGGCTAAACCCCTTCCAGTCGTCATCCAGCGCCACACGGTTGGCAGCAGCCCAGGTTTTGACTTCGTCGATCAGCGCCACGCGCTGGGCACGGTGTTCAGCAGATTCGGCCTTGATTTTTTCCAGCCACGCTTCAACCACTTTATGCGCCTGGTTGCAGGCATCGTCAAAGCGCTTCCACAGGCCGTGGTTGGCGGCACCGCCTTGATCGGTCGATTTCCACAGCTCACGCAGGTGACGCAGGGTTTCCTGCATCTTGCGCCCGCCAATGGCTTGTCCCTCAGGGCGATTGAGCAGGCCTTCGGCCTTGACCAGCAGTTCTTCACGCAACTGGTCGGCACGCCAGCGTTGCCAGCCCTCCAGTTCACCCGCGGCCACCAGCGCTGCATGCGACTGGGCTTCGAGCTTGTCATCAATGAGGCGGCCCTGGTCCTTGAGGACCTGGCGCAGTGCATTGGCGGCGCCAGCACTTGCCTTGCCATGACCTTCGGCCATTTCATGCTCTAGTTTAGAGAGCACTTCACGCACAATTTCTGAGGCCTTGGCACGAATTTCAGGATCAATTTTTGGCTTGGGTGCAGCCACCGGGGCTTCGAGGGGGACGCCTCGCAGCACGCGCAGTTCATCGGCCCACACCGGCACCTTTGGCAGCGGCGCACTGGCATCCTGCGCGGCCGCGATGGTCAGGTTCAGGGCTTCGCTGAACGCTTGCCAGACCAGCAAAAGCTGGGCTTGCGAGTCTTGCAACTGGGGCACAAAACGTGCGTCCACGCTGGTCCAGTTGTCATCGCCAGTGAGGGTTTGCGCCTCGGCTTGCCAATGGGCCACGTCCGCGGTCAGGGACTCCTGGGCGGTTTGGGCATCTGCCCAGGGTTTGGTGGACAGCACTTCAATGCGCTGGGCCAGCAGCACTGCAGCTTCTCGTTGCACCTGCACGCGGTGTTGCAGGTCTTCAATGGCACGTACACGCTCGACCAAGCTGGCCTTCAATTCAGCCAGGGGTTCTTTGCTCAAGGGCGCACCCGCCTTGGCTGCGTCACGCTGCCAGGCCAATGCATCCGCCAGATTCAGCTTGGACAATGCCAGCAGGGTTTGTGCTTTGTCGGCCCATTCTTGCGCGATGGAGGCTTGGGTCTTGCTGCGTTTGAGTTCATCGAGCTTTTCACGCACCAGTTTGGCAGCGCCCTTGTCCTTGACGCTGAGTTCCTTGAACACCTGCTGCAATTGCTCGGGACTTGGGCTGCTGGCGAGCCACTCGCGAATGCACGCCATACGCTCGCCGGAAGTGTGCGCCGAAAACGCCCCATGGGTGATCGCATCCAATGGATGTGATTCTTGGGCTTTTGCGCTGACGGCAGAGACGTCAGGGGTGGGTTCTGCTTTGGCTGATTTGGAAAAAGAAAACATCGACATCGCGCACTGAAGTAAGAAAGTGCCCACTGCCATGCAGCGGGAATAAGTGCGTATTTTCGCCGGGTTTTGGCCTCTTCTGAAAAAACCTGTCGCCCGTCCCTCCAAGTACCCCTCAAAAGCGCGAAATGACAGCCTGTCATTCCGTTTCCAAATCATTTGTGTCTAGGCTTGATGCCGCAGGCGGTGCTGTCGCACGACAAGTCGAAAGCAACAACGACACGGATGATTTAGATATGGAAGCAGGTCATTGTGTGCTCAGATTTAATTCAGCATGCGGCACCCAGTCCGCATCTGACTTGACCGCTTTGGCAGCACCCAAAAACAAGCGCTCTGGCGGCAACTGCAGGCTGGCCAAATGGTCTCGCACCACCACCCCGCGTCTGAGCGCCAGCTCTTGCATGGCCATTTCGGTGGCCGGCAGATTGGCCAGCAGCAAGGCTTCCATCTCGGGTACCGGCAGATCCTTGGTCATGCCGATCAGGTTGCGTGGCTTGGGGAAATTCGCGCGCCGGTACACGGCCTTGAGCAGCGCCGGGTACGCTTGTGCAGACACCTCCTGCGGTGCGCTGGCCGCCCCATCAGGTTGTGTCCGACGTTTTTCAGCCCCTACCATCGCTTGCAATTGCTCGCGTTTGAATCCCTCGCGTTCCATGTCGAGGCTGGCCGTGCCAACCACCGTCATCTTCAGCGCTGGGCGCTGTAACAAGGCGTTGGCCACCTTGTCCAAGCCAGAGCGCGCCTCGGGGCTAAGAACGGCCGAGCCTGGGGCAAAGGTGACAGTGCTGAGCTCATCCCCACCACCGTCAAAGGCGCTTGCCAGCAAGGAAAACGGTGAAGCGATTGCCTTGAGAATCAGGTTCACGAACAACTTGAACACGATAGGCCCCACCCGGAACTGCGGGTCGTTGAGGGAGCCACTGACCGGCAGGTTGATGTCAATGACGCCGTTGTGATCCGCCAACAGGGCCACGGCCAGCTTGACCGGCAAGCTGTTGGGCGCACCGGGCACCTGCTCGCCAAAAACGAGTTGATGGAGCACCAGCTTGTTGCTGGCGGTGAGTTGGCCGTCCGCTTGCACCTTGTAGGCCACATCCATGTTGAGCTTGCCGCGCTCAATGCCATAGCCCGAGTAATGCACGGCGTAGGTGGACAGGGGCGCGAGCTCCAGGTCGCGCACATGACCCACAATGTCCAGCGCCAGGGGTTTGGCCAGCGGGTTGAGTTTGCCAACGATCTCCAGGGCCGCCGTGCCTTCGGCGCGACCACGTAACTCCAGATCAGACAACTGAACTTCACCCTCTTTTGTTTCCGACGAGAACGCACTGAGCTTGCCATTGAGCTCCGTCAATCGCGCCGAATAGTTGGGTTTGATGAAACGGTCGGTGAAATCCACTCGGCCGCCGGTCAGGCTCACTGGGCCAAAGTGGATCACCGGTGCAGCCGATGTTTGCGTATTATTTTTACTTGTAGCCCCCGCAAATGCTACGGAAGGCGCTACTTGTTCCATAGCGTTTTTAGAAACAGGCTCGAGCGGTGTGGTCGGCGCCCCGTTGACCGCCACCCCGGCTGCACCAGCCGCACTGGTGGTACTGCTGGCCAGCACCTCCTCCAGATTCAGTCGCCCCGCCTCGCTCAAGGTCAACTTGGCATAGAAATCACCCAGCACCGTTTGCGCGACCTCCACGCGGGTGGCGGCGCCGGGCTCCAGCGCCAGGTCCACGCCGGAGAGGCTCAAGTCTTTCCAACTGAGCAACTCCTCGGCGGGGATGAACGGCTCCGCATGTGACAGCGTGTCGGCACGGAAATCTTCCAGCTGTGCATCCCCATGCAGTTGCAGCGCCACGCCCTGCGCCTTCTGAGCGACTTGGATGCGCCCTTTGAAGCTGGCATCGGCACGCAGCAACGCCACATTCAACGCGTTCGCCAGGTAGGGCTCCACCGCGTGCAGCGGCAGGCGATGTGCCGTGACATCGGCTTGCACCGCCAACGGGTTCAAACTGGCCGTGCCGCGCCCGGCCAGACTGCCGGGTTCGGTATGACCATGGTGCATGCTGGCGGCCAGTTGCCACGCCATGGGTTTGAGACCTTGCGTTGTGAAGTTTTTGATTTGCAAGGCCACGCCAGACACCCCAAACCCGACCGGCTTGGCGGTGGTGGCATCGGTATAACGAAAGTCCCCGTTGCTCAGGTTCAGCTCGTTGACCGCCAGTTGCCAGGGTTTAGAGGCTGGCTGGGTGGCGGAAGTTGCTGCTGGCTTGGTCGACGCCTTGAACCAGTCCTCAAACATCCAGCGACCATCCTGCTGGCGCGCCAGCGTGGCTTTGGGTTGTGTCAGGCGCAACTGCCCCACCGTTGCGGTTTGCTGCATCACGTCCACTTGAACCTGGGCCAACTGCAGTTGCTTGATGCTGGCTGGCGGGGTTTTGCCGGTCTTGGGTGTCAGCACCAGTTTGTCCAGCGTCAGCGTGGGTGCCTGCAGCACCAGCTGCATGGGCGCCTGCGCCAACTTGGCGGCCTGCCATGTCAAACCCAGTTCAGCATTCAACACACCGTTGAGCTGCGGCATCAGCACATCCGCCAAATAGGCTTTGGCCAAGCTCAAAGGCGCATCTGTGACCTTGGCCGTCAGCGTGGCAGCCTGGTCGGTAGCTGTACCGTTGAACGATATCGCAGCCGCTTCCATCTGGGCACTGCCCTCGAATGGCACGCTTTGTTGAACCGGCCATTGCACCTGCCTTGCAGAAAAATTCAAGGCTTTCACCGCCAGCTCAACCGGCTTGGACAGAGTGGCATCGCGCCAACGCAGCTCACCGTCTTGCATGTCCAACTGTGAAACCGACACCATCCAGGCTGGTGTATCTTGCTCATTTTTAACTGTAGCCCTTGATTCACTTTCCTTACCAACTATATTTTCGATAGCACCACTGGGTTGTTTGGGAGGTGCCAACACGGCCTGCCAATTGACCACGCCGTGGGCGCTGCGTTGCACGGTCAGTCGGGGTTGGGTCCACGTCACTTGGCCCAGTTGCACCTTGTGCTCCAGCGGGCGCACATCGTTGAGGGGCAACTTGAGCGTCTCAAACGCCAGCAATTCCTGACCCGATGTCGCGCCTGCACGCGGGTCAACCAATCTGACATGGCTGGCACTGACCAACCCAGTCAACACCAGCGACGTGGTGTGGGTCTGCTCAAATGCCAGCTTCAAGTCCGCATCCAGCACCGCCGAGGTCAGCCGCAAGGGCAAGGTCGCAGGCCAATACGCCAGATAAGGATCGAGGTTGACGTCGTGAAACTTGAAATGGACATCGGTCTTGTGGTTCTCGGCAAACGGCGTGCCTTGGGCAGCAGAATCAAACGGGCTGCCGTTGAAGTTGAACGCCAATTGTGGCGACACTTGAATATCGCGCTTGGAGTCGAGGTTGCTCACAAAAGGCACCTTGATGGTCAAACCCGTGAGCTTGTGAACTTTGTCCGCTGTCGTGTCCTCCAGCGTGGCTTCACCGTTGCTCAAAGCCAGGTTGTACAGCGCAAACCCCAAGGGCCTGGTTGGGGGCGCACTTGAGGGTTGGTTCAAACGCGCCAACACATCGTCCACGTCATAACGGCCATTGCCCAGGTATTTCAGGCGCAGTGTGGGCGTATCGATCTGGATCGCATCCGCCACCGGCGCCAAGCGCAAGAGCGATTGAAGCTCCATATCTATATACAGGTGCTTGATCGATAACTGGGCAGTCGTGTCGGCCGCAGATGCGTGCGCGACGGCCAAATCATCAACGGACAGCTCCAGGGACCAGGGCTTGAAGTCGACCCGCCCCACAGACACCTGTCGCCCCAGTTGTTCGGTCAGCCGGGTTTCAAGCTGATGCTTCAATACGCCCGGCACCAGCAGCCAAGCCAAAGCCCAGACCAGCAACAAACCCGCAAAACATCGGGTGACAAGGCGCAGCCAACCGGATTTCAATCGATCATTTAATTTCATAACCGTCGATTTTGGAACAATTCCAGCGCTGATCCACGACAAGTGCATTCGATTTTCAGAGAATGATTGGCTTTATTTGATATAACGATAGCGTTTTATATGGTTGACTTGATATATTTCAAGCACATAGAATTCGCCGTCCCTGCCAAAATCAGGGATAACCCGCCCCCGCTGCCGATTCCCGGCAACATCAAGTTTCTGCATCAACCGGAGAACTAACGCAGGATATTGATAGCGTAACAACCCAGGCGCATCGTTTGTTGGAGTTTGATGCCTCGCATCCGTCCCCATCGAATCTGCGCGCAAGAAGGAGAAGCTATGTCAGCATCTATAGATATGACCACCGGCCTACGGCGCATGATTGCCGCCGTGACAAAAGGCATTTTTGAAATCACACACAACAGTTTTGCCCTGATCGGTCTGGCTGTTTTATTTGCCGCCATGACATTGGTGGCTCGCCCTGAACTTCGCCAAGTTGGTGAAATCAAACTGTTCAGTTGGTTGCAAGAGCGCCAATATGAAGTTACCGGTGTGGTCAGCGACCTGCTTGCCATTGACCGCGTCACCGCAACCGACCCCAAAGAATTGCCCAAGCAGCAAGCAGCTGTGGCTTTTTGGCTGAGCAAAAAATACAGCGTCGCGCCTGAACCCATCAGCGCCATCGTGTCCGAAGCCTATGACGTTGGACATCGCACCAAACTCGACCCGATGCTGATCCTGGCCGTGGTCGCGGTAGAGTCTGGCTTTAACCCGTTCGCCCAAAGCCATGTGGGGGCGCAGGGTTTGATGCAAGTCATGACCCAGGTCCACAGCGACAAATACCAGAGTTTTGGTGGCAAATTCGCGGCCTTTGACCCACTGGCCAATTTACGGGTGGGTGTGAAGGTGTTGCAAGACTGCATCCGTCTGGCCGGCTCCACAGAAGGGGGCCTGAAATACTATGTGGGTGCAGCCAATATGGAAGACGATGGTGGCTATTCCGCCAAAGTGATGGCCGAATATGCCAAACTACAACTGGTGTCCCAAGGTCGGCAGGTGCCGGTTTTCAGCCCCGCTGTGAATGCAGCACTGACACCCGCGCGCCCCCTGGCAGCAGCAGACCCGGCTAACAAGTCCACTTTCATCAACGACAAAGCCGCCACCGTGGCCATGAAGTAGCGGCGTCAGCTAAAATTCAAGCGCACGCGACTGGCGATAGGCAGCGTCCCGATTGGTCGGGGCGTGATGCTGAAGTGGGACCACCACGGGGGAGCGTGCCGCAAAGCTCTCTGCAGTTCTGCGATCAGCCGTTCGCCTGGGCACCTTAACCCACAAGCCCATCGTCTTTAAGGACCGCCATGCTCAACCGCAATATTCTTATCGAGCAAACCGACCCCGAGTTGTTTGCAGCCATTCAAGCTGAAAACCAGCGCCAGCAAGACCACATCGAGCTGATTGCCAGCGAAAACTACGCCTCGCCCGCCGTCATGGCGGCACAAGGCACCCAACTGACAAACAAATACGCCGAAGGCTACCCTGGCAAGCGTTATTACGGCGGCTGTGAGTTTGTGGACATTGCCGAACAACTGGCCATTGACCGCGTCAAACAGATTTTTGGTGCTGAAGCAGCCAACGTGCAACCGCATTGCGGTGCGTCGGCCAATGAAGCGGTGTTCCTCGCTTTCCTGAAACCCGGCGACACCATCATGGGCATGAGCCTGGCCGAAGGCGGGCACCTGACCCACGGCATGGCGCTCAACATGAGCGGCAAATGGTTCAACGTCGTGTCCTACGGTCTGGATGCCAACGAAGCCATCGACTACGACGCGATGGAGCGCAAAGCCCATGAACACAAGCCAAAACTCATCATAGCCGGTGCCAGCGCATACTCTCTTGCTATTGATTTTGAACGTTTTGCCAAAGTGGCCAAAGATGTCGGCGCGATCTTCATGGTCGACATGGCGCACTACGCAGGCCTGATTGCCGCCGGTGTGTACCCCAACCCGGTGCCACACGCCGACATCGTCACCAGCACCACCCACAAGAGCCTGCGCGGCCCACGCGGCGGCATCATTCTGATGAAAGCCCAGCACGAAAAGGTCATCAACAGTGCCATCTTCCCCGGGCTGCAAGGTGGCCCGCTGATGCACGTGATTGCCGCCAAGGCGGTGGCTTTCAAGGAAGCGCTGCAACCAGAATTCAAGGTCTACCAACAACAAGTGCTGACCAACGCCCGCATCGTGGCTGAAACACTAACCGCCCGCGGTTTGCGCATCGTGAGCGGCCGCACAGAGTCCCATGTGATGCTGGTGGACTTGCGTTCCAAAAACATCACCGGTAAAGAGGCCGAAGCCGTGCTGGGCAGCGCCCACATGACGATCAACAAGAACGCCATTCCGAACGACCCGGAAAAACCCATGGTCACCAGCGGTGTGCGCGTAGGCACCCCCGCCATGACCACACGCGGCTTCAAAGACGAAGAAGCACGTGCCACTGCTAATTTGATAGCGGATGTGCTAGATAATCCGAGAGATAGCGCTAATATTGATGCAGTACGTGCCAAGGTTCACGCCCTGACCAGTCGTTTTCCGGTCTACGGTTAACCCCAATGAAATGCCCCTTCTGCAGCCATCCCGACACCCAGGTGGTGGAAACCCGGGAGTCTGAGGATGGGGGCTTCGTGCGGCGCAGGCGGCGCTGCGCGTCTTGCGACAAGCGCTTTACCACCTACGAACGTCCTGACGTCGCCTTTCCGGCGATTGTCAAAAAAGATGGCAGGCGCATTGAATACGAACGCGTCAAGTTGCTGGCCTCCATGAAACTGGCGCTGCGCAAGCGCCCGGTCAGCACCGAGCAAATCGATGGCGCAGTCGAACGCATTGAAGAAAATCTGCTGAATCTGGGCCTGCGTGAGGTGCTGTCCACCCGCATTGGTGAACTGGTGATGCGCGAGCTGAAAAAGCTCGACAAAGTCGCCTACGTGCGCTTTGCCAGCGTGTACCGCAGTTTTGAAGACATTGACGACTTCAAGACGCTGGTGGATGAGGTGGGGCGGTAGCGGTGCTTACCGCCGAAGTGCCATCTGCAGACCAAGATCAACGCCAGCAATCTGCCACCGTTCCGCTCGCGTTCGGATCAATACCCTTTACACCGGTATTTGTAAGTGTCAGATAACCACACTGGCTGACCGTGTTGATTGGCGTCGCCGTCAATGTGTACGAATTTGCTGAACTGGCAGAAATGCTGAGGTTGTATTTAGGTGATTCTGCTGGAACCGAGGTTAACCTTGTTGGCAACGCAACGGCAGTGCTCGCCTTGTCTTGATCATAGGCATCATTGGCCACATAAAACCGTTCCATGAACTGCTGTGCATCCGTCAGCGCAGCCTGCGCGGCAGCCCGATCTCCACGCTGGATGTAATTCGTATAACTTGGCAGCGCAATGGCCGCCAAGATACCAATGATTGCAACCACAATCATGAGCTCAATCAAGGTAAAACCATCATTCACGTTCACCTTCAAACGCTTGCGCCAACAAAATTCAGTCGTCATAGTTATCGATCTCTTCAATTAAATCAATGGATGGGCGGATTGATGATACGCCGCCAAGTGCGGTCATATTTCCGGGCAGGGGCACCGCCACCGCAGGTTGTGCAGGGAGGCGGGTCGTTCTGGCAAGTCATCGATACACCGCTGCTATTTTCAATGGCGACACGGTGTTGCCCTGCAGGACAAAGGCCCCCACCGCCGCCGCTGCCATTCGGATCTTTTACAAGGGCATCGATGCCATCGGCAGCCGTTTTATATCCGATCGCCGCCTTGTTATCGGCCGAGGTCATCAGGCCGTCGCCATTGGTGTCGTACATGGGGTTACTCGGAGCAAGTGCCCCGCCAACGGGCAACGTCAAGTCGATGCCTACGCCAGTACTTGAATCGCATACGCCCAAGGCCCCCTGCACAGGAGCCACCAGACTGACCAAAGCGGTATCAAAGCTCACACTCTGGGTGGGATAAACCACACGGCCACCCGGCAAAGCGCTCGCCATATCGAGGTACCAGCCGAGCTGTCCTGCCGCCACCGGGCTACCGGTCAAACCATAATAGACACTGGAACTGCCAGCGCCTGTGCCAGCGAACGAGGTGAGGGCGTGCGCAGCCAAGTTGCTTCGGGTGATCGGAAAAGCCGTCGTCGAAGGGCTGTCAAAGACCCCGTAGACTGTTTGTGCAGAAGTATCCGTCACGTCACTCGACGAAAACAACCGGCCTGTTCCAAAGACAACGATGTATCCCCCAGCGGGATTGTCAAACACCGCAGGTGACGACGTGATGGGCTGCACACCTCCCGACGCATTGGTCGCGGTGAACATGGGGGTCACGCCATTGCCTGATATCTTGAACTTGCTGGACTGCCCCGCGTCGTAATTAAACTTCCACAGATGGCCGTTCAAATCCCCTGCGTAGACATTGGTGATATTGCCCAACGCATCGCGGGCCACAGCCACACCGCCCAAACCGTTGCTGGTGCTTGAATCCACTTGAAGCTTGGTGATGGCCCCCGTTTGCAAGTTGACGACAAACAAGATGGCGTGCCCCCCGTCGCTGGCAAATCCATTGCCAAAAATGGCCACCCACTGCCCATTGGGTAAAACACCCACTTCTATCGGGTTCATCACATAGCCCAAATCACTGTCGATGGCATTGGACAGTTCCCAACGCACCGAATTCACGCCCAAATTTGCAGAATCTGTGACATCAAGCGCAAACACTGCCCTGCCGCCGCCGCCCAACGAACCTGTGAGGTAATTACGCCAAGAGGGGCTGGACGCGCCTGGGGCATTCACATAGGCATCGGATTCGCGCAGTGGGCCGTCCACAAAAAATTGATGAGGCACCGTCCCGCCATAATTCGGATTCGCCAACAAATTGAGGTTGGGGTACACCGTGCGTGGCACGTAAGCAAAAATTTCCTGTCCATCGGTCAGTGCAGACGCTGGCGTTGCGGCCATCGTATCCTTGAAGGCATGCAACATCCCGTCATTGGCTCCCGCAAAAAGTACCGCAACCCGAGCAGCTTTGGTTGTGAGGAAGTTGGTATATCCCGATGCACCACCCAAACTCAACCCGCCATAGCCTCCGTCAAAGGAACCTTTGACCAGCACCGGGTTGGCATCCACAATGTCTCCCAGAATAAAGGGTTTCCCATCGCCTCCCATGCGCAAACGGTAGGGGTTACCCAACCCTTCCTTGGAGTGGTCTCCCCACAAAAAATCAACCAGTGCGCTACTGCCACTGCTACCAAGCGCTGCCTTGTTGGCCGTACTGAGAGAAGTCCACGCAAAGGGCACGCCGGCAGGCGTCGTCAAGCCAGTGTCCCAGGTCACAATATTGCGCGTGTTCCACACTGGCATCCGTGACGCAGCTGTCCACACTGAAACGCCTGCTTGCCCATTGTTATCGAGGGGAAGTGAATTGACATCGCCACTCCAGACACCCGGAAGAAAAGAGGCCGAATACTTGCGGTTGGTGGCATTGAGCACTGTCGCAGCCGTGGCCACACCGGCGGTGTTACCGGTTTGGCCTGCAGCGCTGTTCAACACACTTTTAATAGAGTTTGCCAAGCTTTGAGGATCTTTGACACTGAAGTACTGCCCACGACTGTTGAGGGCCGCGTGCCACAGATCATCAATGTTAGGTGCTGTGGTACTGCTGGTGGGTGCGCCCCAACTTTTGGTACCGGCAATCAGTGCAGGTAAGTCAACTGCCGGATTCAAATTTCCGCGCACACCCAGTCCTACAGTGAAATTGGTCATGTTTTGCCAATTTGACAGATTGTCCAGCGCCTGAACGAACGGAACATTGTTGTCCATGGCCGGCTGTAGGTCGGTCTTCCAGTACTTCATGGCCACATCTGCCAGCGTGTTGCTCGATCCGTCCATGAACGGTCGACTCGGCGTATAGATGACAGTGCCTCCGACACTACCGGCAGTATTGTCTTGATTTCCCACGCTCACGCCTGGCCCATTCCAGTACCCGTCTGTCGCCAGAATGTTGTAGGAACGACGGCAGGTCTTGTTGGTTGAAACAATGTTGGTCCCACCGGGGCTATCGGTATAGGGTCCTTTTGTGTCGGTTCGACTAAAGTACTGCCCGACCGTGTCCAAAGCCTCTACCAAAGGCGTACCCCCACTGGTCGGAAAGACACCCAGCCAGCTGAACAACTGGGTTTTGCGTACCGTCGTGTAGTCACGCACACCGCCCGTTCCATAGGTAGAGGAACTTTCAATGACAGCGGTATTTATGCCATCAACCGACGCAGAACTTTTGTTGATACGACCAAATCCAAGACGAAACTTGACCGGAACTGCCCCTGTAGACGGGTCTACCGTGGTGGTGTCGACAGTGATGAAAGCCTCCAGCATCGAACCCCGCACCATCAAATTACGGGTTCGGTAGTAGGTGAACCAGTTCGCAAAATTTTTCTGCTCCTGCGCCTTGGTGCACCCCCCTGCACCAACTGCACCTGAGCAATCGGCACGATCAGCATATCTGGTGAAGCTTGTCCCGGTATTGATACTGAAAGCGCTGTAACTCGCCGTCGCCGTCACGGACAAATAGGCACCGGTTGTCGCCGATTTATTCAACACAAAGTAGACACCCGGGTCATGGTGCAGGGTTGAGCTGTTGTTGGCAACGCTGCTGCATCCTGCTGAACTGGTGCTCGTCGGCGTACACCAGTTGCTGCTGCCCGATGGAGCCGTATAGGTGGTGAGATTAATCGTTCCACCTGTGGTTGGATTGATGGGGTCCAGATAAGCAGCGGCCACAGGCGAATCAGTCAAGCGAAGGACACCATCACTGTAGGCCACACCGGTTGGGCTCGCCCAAGGTTTGTATTGAATCTGAGGGTTGTAATAGATGGTGTTGGTGTCCGCCGACCGAAGGGCCATCACCACCCAACTGGTAGTGGCCGCGTTTCCCGGAACCGTTCCAATGAAATTGGTACTGATCTGGTAAGTGTCACGAGGATCCCAACGCACGGTATTGCTCAGGATCGGATTGATTGTTGCGTACGTGTCCGCAGCAAATTTATCTTCTGGCATGTGCCTGAAGGCCATCGACCCCGAATCGTCCAGCGTCAGCATCAGATTGGGTGGCACACCAGCGCCCACCTTGGTCAAGGTCGGACTTTGCGTTGGTGCATCAGCATAGCCATACGGCACCCATGCCGTACCACACGACAGCAAAGCGAACCCAATGTGTCTGACGCTACGTGCCAGCTTTGAAGTGAGCATGATGGACCTCCGTGAATTCACAAATTGAGTATGGACTGCAACCAGACCACTGAACCACCGGTCGTGTTGCCACTGGAATCTTTACTGTAGTCAGGACTGAAGCCTCGTGCTGTCACTACCGTCACCGTGTGCGTGAGATCTGTCGGGAT
>CAIOAQ010000468.1 GCA_903856025.1 uncultured beta proteobacterium | reverse complement strand
GGCCCGCGGCGGCGCGTGCGGCCAGCAGCGCGGTCACGGTGCCCGCAGCCACCCCCGCCAGACACAGCGCCAGCAGCCGCCCCCACGGCAGCATCAAGTCCATGGTCCAGTGAAAACTCTGCGGGTTGACCACGTGCACCAGCACTGCTGACACCAGCAAACCCAGCCCCAGACCCGCCAGCGTGCCCAGTCCGGTCCAGGACATGCCTTCAATGGACACCACGGTGAGGATCTGGCGCCGTGTCAGCCCCAAGTGCACCAGCAGACCAAACTCCTTGCGCCGTGCCAGCACCTGGGCGCTGAAACTGGCCGCCACGCCAAACAGGCCAATCGCCACCGCCACCGCTTGCAGCCAATAGGTCACGGCAAAGCTGCGGTCAAACACCTTGAGCGAGGTGCGCCGGATTTGCGCGGCGGTGCCAAACTCAAGCAGTTCGCCCGCATCACCTCCGCTTTTGGCCTGCGCCAGCTTGCGCAGTTGTTGCTCGACCGATTCCACCGTGGTGCCGTCTTGCAGCCACAGGGCCAGGTCGTTGGCGCGTTCATCACCGGTCAGGCGCACAAAGTCGGCGCGTGCCATGGCAATGGCACCACTTTGGCGGGCATAGTCACGCCACACACCTGCTACAAAAAAAGGTGCTGCCTGCGCTTGATTGACGAGGGCTAGAGGCCTGAAAGCCTTATAAAGATCAGGAAACGGCTGGCCCAGTTGTGCGCCGTGCAAATCCACCACGGCTTCGCTCACGTAGATGCCGATCTGGCCCTTGGGCACCGGCAGCACGCTGGAGGCCATGGGCAGGGTGTGGGCCGGGTCATTCAGCTCGCGTGCCAGCAAGGCCACGGCAGGCAGCGTGGGGTTCAGCAGCATCGGCACCTGGCGCTGCACCTGCAGCCGGGTCACGCCGGGCAGTTGGCCAGCGGCGGCCACGTAGTCGGCGCTGAAATACACCGTGTTGGCCGCACCCAGGTTGCCCGAGCTGCGCACATACAGGTCGGCGGGCAGCACCTGATTGAGCCAATGGTCAACCGATTCCCGAAAACTGGCCACCATCACGGTGAGCGCCACCGCCAGGCTCAGTGAGGCCACCACGCCGCTCACCGCCACGGCGGCGGTGTGGCGTTCACGGCGCGCGCGCTCAACCGCCAGCAGCGGCAGGGTCTGGTGCGCCACCCATGGGGCGAGCTTTCCCAGCAGCAGGCCAATCAGCCAGGGCAGGGTGGTGATGCCTCCCACCAGCAGCAGGGCGATAGCCAGGTACGCGCCAATAGGTATGCCAAATACAGGTGGAGCCCCCGTCAACAGGGCGCCAGCAGCTATCAAAATTAAACTCGGCCAATGGCTCTGTGACCCACCGATGTGGCCCAGTCCCTTGAGGGCTTGCGCGGGTGGCAAGGCTTGGGCCTGACGGGCGGGCCACCAGCCGCCGACCAATGCAGCAGCCACACCCAGCGCGCCATACACCAGCGCTGCCAGGCCGTCCAACTGCAGGGCCGGGGCTGCGCCGGCAAAAAAGCCACCTCCCAGATCGCCGCCGAGCACCTTCAACGCCAGCGTGGCCAGTGCCGTGCCCAGCGCCAGGCCCAGCACGCTGCCTACCAAACCCAGCGCCAGGGATTCCCACAACACCAGCGTCAAGCGTTCACGGCCACTCAAACCCAGCACACCCAGCAGCGCAAACTGCTGTGCACGTTTGGCCACGCTCAAGGCCAGCACCGAGAACACCAAAAATGAGCCGGTGAACAGGGCAATCAAGGCCAGTACCGTTAGGTTGACCCGGTAGGCCTGCGACAAATTGTTGATTTGTGACTGCGCATCACCCGGCTGCGCCACCGTCACACCGCTGGGCCAGCCGGGCAGCGCCTGGAGTTGGTGGGCAAAGTCTTCGCGGTTCACCCCGGCTTGCAAACGCAGGTCGATGCGGCTGAGCTGGCCCTGTTTGACAAAAAAATCCTGCGCGGCACCAATGTCCATCACCGCCAGCGCAGGGCCGGGGGAACGCACGCTGCCCGCTTCTCTTGCGCTGAGCCATTGCATGCCGCTTTGCAGTTGCAAGCTGGCAGGGGCGCGGGCCGCCGCCAGCTTTTGCGCGGCTGGGTTCAGGAACACCTGACCCGGCGCAAACAAGGCATAGCGTGTGTTGGTGTCTGGTTTGGAGGCCGTTTGAAACGGCAGCGGCATCAGCTCCGGGGCCATGCGGGCCGATGCCAAGGCATCCATGCCCAGCACTTTGATGGACTGTTTGCCAGTGGCGGTGCGCAGGTAGCTGCCCACTTCCAGCACCGGCGCGGCCAGCGCCACCTCGGGCAGCCTCGCCACCCGGCCAAACAGGGCTTCGTCAAACTCGCCTTGCGCCGCACGCAGTTCCAGGTCGCTCTGGCCGGTGACGGCACGGCTGGCCTGGGCAAATTCAGCCAGCGCACTGGCGTTGATGAGGTGCACTGAAAACGCCAGCGCCACGCCCAGCATCACCGCCACCACCGCAGCCGCATTGCGCCACGGATGCTGGCGCAACTCTTGCCACGAAAAGGTTTTCAGCAGGTCAAGCATGGGGCGGTGTACTCGAAAACCAGCGTCTGTGGGTGAGCGCGCTGCGGTGAGTAGCTACGCGGCTGTCCCCCGACCCTGCTGGTCTCCTCCTTGATGCCGCTGCGCCACTCACTGCAGCACACTCGATCACCAGCG
>CAIOAQ010000467.1 GCA_903856025.1 uncultured beta proteobacterium | reverse complement strand
TCAAAATATTCAGGGCACGTTCTGATTGTCCAAGCGACACAAAAAATTCTGCCTGCTGGCGAATATCAAGAATCGGCTCGACGCTGATATGACGAATGCTGTTGGACTCAAATGGCGCACTGACCGTGTTGAACTCAAACGACCCATGGAGTTGCTCCTCGGGCATCACCTGATCAAGGTTGAGATCCGGATCTAGACCAATCAATTCTTGACTCACCGGTGATGGCGTTTGCCTCGCCACGGCAGGGACAACCAACGGCGGGGTTGGGCGGTTGTCCTCTGGCGCAAGCGGCGTGTACGCTGGGGGCGGCTCTACTTTGGGATTCAGATCTGCCACAAAAGGTTGATCCAAGGCGTCAGCCCGGGCATCATTGGTGACTTCATTCCACCACTCTGCATGGATTTTCTCCTGCGCAAGACGACGCTGCTGCCACAGCATCCAACCCAGCACGGAGCAGCAGGCCAGCAACAGCAATCCAATGCCATAGATCAACCACGCAGGCACCTGCCCGGCCTGTGCATCCTGCAGCTGAACACGCAACTGCGAGAGCTTGGCATCATTGGTGACTGCCAGGGCACGCAGGATTTTTACGTCATTTTCCAGGGATGCAACCTTTTGGCTTTGCAGCAACGCGTCCTCCGTAGAGGCAAACATCATAGGGGAATCTATCAAATCCAGACGGTCTGAAAACATGTCCAGCGGATCAAGCTTCAGTACCGCTTTTCCCGCGTTGCGAGCGGCTTTGGATCGCTTTGCATGGGACGCAACCACCGTTGACACGGCAGGGGCTGCTGGCACCGTGGTCTGAAGGGGCGCTGCATGCGGCTTGTGCACGGGTTTTCTGGTGTCAGCAGGCTTGACCACACTGGCAACTTCTGGCGTTTCCGCCTGCACCATCTCTTTAGGAGGCAACACCAGGACCGGCGCTGTCGAAGGGGTCGGTGCGGCTGCGGCCAATCTGACGGTGTTGGCGACTGTCGGAAATTCTGCCAGCAGCACATAGCTTCGCTGTGTGGTCGTGCCGCAGGTGGCGCGCACCACCAGCGTGACCACGGGCTCGTCAACAAACGCATTGGCCTGCACGCGCATGGTTGAGCTTGCGGCGTCCGCTTTATTGGCAAGCACACTTGTGTGGACGCTGGACTGGCGAGAGTCGCCATACAGCACCTCGGCCCCCACGCAGGCCGCAGACACTTCTTCACTGGCATCCGCCTGCACCCGCACCGTGATGTCAAGCGCCCGACCAATGACCACCTTGCCGCCCACTTCGCCCAGGGTAAACGCATGCGCCAACGGCAACACCTGCAGGCACAAGACCGCAAGTAAACTGGCTACACGACTAACTCTGCTCTTCAAGTCAGATTTCCTTTGTTATATCAACGCCACCCACAGAACATTGATCAAATCCGACCACACCCTGCGTCAGGAATGTGGCCCCCCATTGTTGATTCCCTGGAGCCTCGCTCGAATCCTAACCCGTAACCCTCCCGAATTTACGTTTTCCTGAACTTTGCCTTTGTTTTTCGTCGGCAATTCGTTAAGCTTGTCACGTCAAACCCTATTTTAAGAGCCAACAACCACTCTAACCCGACCCATCATGTGCCAACTCCTTGGAATGAACAGCCATCTGCCCGCCAGCCTGACGCTGAGTTTTACTGGTTTTTCGCAGCGTGGCGGCTGCACCGATCACCACGCGGACGGCTGGGGCATGGCCTTTTTTGAAAGCCAATGCGCCACCCCGGGCAAAGGCGTCCGGCATTTTGTCGAAACATCGAGTGCCGCCTCGTCACCGATTGCGCAGATGCTCAAAAGTTACCCCATAAAAAGCCACAACGTGATTGCCCATGTGCGCAAAGCCACGGTGGGTCAGGTGACCCTGGAGAACTGTCACCCGTTTGTGCGCGAGCTTTGGGGACGTTATTGGGTATTTGCACACAACGGTGACTTGAAGAACTTTGCACCCCACTTGCACGGCCCGTTCAGACCAGTGGGCAACACCGACAGCGAACTGGCGTTTTGCTGGATCATGCAAGAATTGGCCAAATCCCATGCGGATGTGCCTAGCGTCGACGAACTCACCCGCACCTTGCAGGAACTGGTGCCGAAAATCTCGAAACACGGCACCTTCAATTTTTTACTCAGCAACGGACAAGCCCTGTGGGCCCACGCCACCACCAAGCTGTGCTACGTGCTGCGCGCCCACCCGTTTCACCACGTGCATTTAAAAGATGAAGACGTGACCATGGACCTGGCCCAACTCAACAGCCCAGAGGACCGATTGGCCATCATCGTCACCGAGCCCCTCACGACCGACGAAGACTGGACGGTTTTTACGCCAGGTGAACTCAAGGTGTTTGTCGACGGCACGGTGGCCGGGTGCAGTTGCCAATGCGCCGCGCCGCCGCGTCCGGCCCCCATCACCGACCCCTTGGCGCCCGTGCCTGTGGTGGCAGAGGGGCCAGCGCCTCACTGCGAGCGCAACTGCGCGGCTTCCAAGGCTTGTACAAACATGGCAGCCACGTCAAATCCGGTTTGATCGGTGATTTCCTGAAAACAGGTGGGACTGGTGACGTTAATCTCGGTCAGGCTGTCGCCGATCACATCCAGCCCAATCAGCAGCAGGCCCCGCGCCGCCAGCACCGGTCCAATGGTTTCGGCAATTTCACGGTCACGCGCGGAAAGCGGCTGAGCCACACCTTTTCCGCCAGCAGCCAGGTTGCCACGCACTTCGCCGCCTTGCGGGATACGCGCCAAACTGTACGGCACCGGTTTACCGTCGATGACCAAAATGCGCTTGTCCCCTTGTGCAATGGCAGGCAAGAACTTTTGCACCATCACCGTTTCAGCCCCGTCGCGGTTCAGGGTTTCAATGATGCCGCCCAGGTTCAACCCATCTTCACGCACCCGAAAAATCCCCATGCCGCCCATGCCATCCAGCGGTTTGAGAATGATGTCATGGTGTTCGGCGTGAAAGCGTTTGATGTCTTGCGCGCTGCGCGTCACCAGTGTGGGGCCAATGAACTGGGGCCACTCCAGAATGGCGAGTTTTTCAGGATGGTCGCGCAAGGCCAACGGCTTGTTGAACACCCGCGCGCCTTCGCGCTGGGCTTGTTCCAGCAGGTGGGTGGTGTAAAAAAATTCGCTGTCAAACGGCGGATCTTTGCGCATCACCACCGCGTCGAAGCCTTTCAGGGCCACACGCTGGTTCTCCGGCTGCTCCGCAAACCAGTTCACGGCATGTCCGGTGAGGGTGATAGACCGAACCAACGCCGTGACAGGTTCACCCCGTTGCCACCGGATGTCTTTGGGCTCGGAGATATGAATCAGGTGACCGCGCTTTTGCGCTTCGCGCATCATCGCAAAGGTGGTGTCTTTGTAAATCTTGAACGATTCAAGCGGGTCTGCAACAAACAGCAGTTTCATGAGTGGGCTCCTGACCTCTAATGCATTCGGCACAAGCGCATCTCGGCGGCGCGTGCGTGGGCTTGCAGACCTTCGCCATGCGCCAACACCGAGGCGATTTGCCCAAGGACTTGCGCACCGGCTTCGCTGACCTCGATCAGGCTGCTGCGTTTTTGGAAGTCGTACACGCCCAGCGGCGAACTGAAACGTGCGGTGCCACTGGTGGGCAGCACGTGGTTCGGGCCTGCGCAGTAGTCCCCCAGGCTCTCGCTGGTGTAGGCCCCCAAAAAGATGGCCCCAGCGTGTTTGAGCAGCGGTTCCCAGCGGTGTGGGTCGCGGCTGGAGACTTCCAGATGCTCCGGCGCGATCCGGTTGCTGATGTCGCAGGCCTCTTCCATACTGCGCGTCAGAATCAGCGCACCACGGTCGTTCAGAGACTTGGCAATGATCTCGCGGCGTGGCATCTCGGGCAGCAGGCGGTTGATGGATGCTTGCACCTGGTCCAGGTAGGCCGCGTCCGGGCACAGCAAAATGCTCTGCGCCAACTCGTCGTGCTCCGCCTGGCTGAACAAATCCATCGCCACCCAATCCGGCGGGGTACTGCCGTCGGCCAGCACCAAAATTTCGCTCGGGCCAGCAATCATGTCGATACCAACCACACCAAACACGCGCTTCTTGGCGCTGGCCACATAGGCGTTGCCGGGGCCGGTGATCTTGTCCACCTTCGGGATCGTCGCCGTGCCATAGGCCAACGCCGCCACGGCTTGAGCGCCACCCACGGTGAAGGCTCGGGTCACGCCCGCCACATAGGCCGCAGCCAACACCATGGCGTTCTTTTCACCTTTGGGGGTGGGCACGACCATGATGATTTCGCCCACACCGGCCACGTGCGCCGGAATGGCATTCATCAAAACGGAAGAGGGATAAGTGGCTTTGCCGCCGGGCACGTAGATGCCCACGCGGTCCAGCGGGGTGACCTTTTGGCCTAAGAGCGTGCCGTCTTCGTCGCGGTAGCTCCAGCTTTCGCCACTGGCCTTCTTCTGCGCCTCGTGGTAGCTGCGCACCCGTGCCGCGGCGGCTTGCAAGGCCTCGCGTTGCACCGTGGGCAGCGCATCAAAGGCCGCTTTGAGCTCGACCTGTGTCAGCTCCAACTCGGCCACGGCGCTGGCGCTCAGGCCGTCAAAACGAGCGGTGTAATCGAGCACGGCGGCATCGCCGCGATGCTGCACATCCAACAGAATGTCGGCCACACGCTGCTCGATGCCTGCGTCGGTTTCAGCAGACCAATGCAGGCGCGCTTTGAATTCAGCATCAAATGTGCTGTTGGCAGTTGATAAACGTGCGGGAGTAGCGATGAAATTCATGGTGATCGGTTTCTGGTTGGCTCAAGTTTAGCGGGGCAGCGGCAAAACCAGAGGCCGCCGGGGTGAATCCATGCGGACAGGAAAATTTGTTGCTACTTAATAGATAGCTCATTGCGCATGTTTTATAAGGGCTACAGGCTAGAAACATCTATACCAATAGCCAGCCCATCGGATCATGCAACTCCTGACGGGCGGCGTGGTTTGCGTTCTCCGGCCCACCTCGCTGGCAACCCGACTGGACGCGCCAGCATGGCTGGCATCCTCCGCGCCACGCCACGCCAACCGACTACACAGGAATACGCGTTATTGCCTTTACCTCCCGAAGCGCCAGGCTGGATTGAATAGACGCTATACCCGGCTGCCGACGAAGAACATCCTCTATGAAGCGTCCGTAGCTTTCGAGATCTGCGGCCAGCACCGTCAGTACATAGTCCGCTTCGCCAGTGACCTTGTGGCATGTAAGCACTTGGGGTAAATCTTTAATGACCTGCTCAAATAGGTCTGGTAACTCGCCTGAGTGGTCACTAAAACGCACTTGAGCGAAAGCCAATACGTCGTAACCTAGTTTCCGACGGTCAAGATTGGCTTGGTAGTCAACGATGACGCCCAAATCCTCGAGCCGCTTGCGACGTCGCCAGCAGGGCGTAACCGTCAAGGACAGGCGTTCGCCAAGTGAAGAGCTCGAAAGCGTGCCATCGTCCTGTAGCTCACGCAGCAAGCGCCTATCGACGTCATCAAGATCACTGATAGCAAATTGTTTGCTCATATATGCTTAAAACAAAGAAAATCATTCTAACCTACACCAATTATCAAGCAAATATGCAAAGCATTTGCCGTGAAATTGCGCGAAGATTTGACATCAAAAATTAGCAAAAGGAAACATTTATGCTCACAGTATTCAGTCCGAAGCACCGCCTGCATCACGGATCTGAACTCAAGGATGGTGCCGTCACGCCATCCTTTGAAGCTCCACAGCGCGCTGACCTCGTCCTTGCGCGCGTCCAAGCAACGAAGCTTGGAGAAATCATTGGCGAACGGGATTTTGAGCGATCATGCTATGTCGCCGCACACAGCGAGCGCTATGTATCGTTCCTGGAAAGCGCGTGGCGCGAATGGGCAGAAACGGGGCGAACTCAGGACGCTTTGCCGCTCATATGGCCCGTGCGAAACATGGCGATTCAGCAAGAACCTGGTTTCATCGACGGCAAACTCGGTTTTTATGCCATGGACGCAGGCGCCCCTATCACCGCAGGAACTTGGGAGGCCGTTCGAAGTAGCGCAAATGTCGCTCTAACGGCCATGGATGTTGTTCTAACGGGTGCCAGAAGCGCATTTGCCTTGTGCCGACCTCCCGGACATCACGCCGCACGTGAATATATGGGGGGCTATTGCTATCTGAACAATGCTGCCATCGCCGCAGAGCGATGTTTGAGTCGGGGTGCACAACGCGTGGCTATCTTGGACGTTGATTTCCACCATGGCAACGGCACCCAGAATATCTTCTATGACCGTGAGGACGTGCTGTTTGCATCCATCCACGGGAATCCATTTGTTTCCTACCCCTATTTTTCCGGATACAAAAATGAGACGGGAGTTGGAGCCGGCGATGGATTCACAGTGAACTATCCATTGGCCAAGGGCACTGATTGGAGTCGCTATTTTGAAGCCCTCTCGCATGCGCTTGCTCGTGTCATCGCACACAAGCCTGACTTCGTCATCATCTCCCTGGGGGTCGACACTTTCAAAGACGATCCAATCAGCCATTTCTTGCTAGAGAGTGACGACTTTCATCGCATGGGTGGCTGCATCGCAACCACGGGAATTCCAACGCTGTTTGTGATGGAGGGCGGATACATGGTCGACGATCTAGGCGTAAACGCTGTCAATGTGCTTCAAGGTTACGAGAGCGAAACCTAAGCGCGTATGAATCCGGGTGCGCATAACTGTGACAGCGCACCCAGAAGCCAATCAACGCCCATCGCCCACCGACGACTCAAACGCATCAATGATGCTGCACTTGGCAATTTGCAAATCCGGCGGCTGACAAATTTCCGGGCCTATGACAGTAGGAGGCCGCCGCCACAGCACGCCGACCAGCCGCTACTGTGAGAACTATACTGAGACGCATGCGCTTGAAGGCTCCATTCGTTTCCGATCACTGGTCAAGCCTTTGGCCAGCGTGGTTGGCGTTGGTCTGCGCATTGAGCTTGACATTTGTCGTCTGGAACGATGCCCTCCAGTCCAGCGAGCGTCAGACCCGCCTTGAATTTGAGGCCGAGGTCAAGCAGGTTCGAGTTGATCTAGCCGAACGCGTCGCAGGGTATGCGCAGACCTTGCGGGCTGCGGCGGCATTGTTTTCTACTGCGGACATGGTGACACGTGAGGACTGGCACGCCTATGTTGCCGGACTCAAGCTCGATCGTGGCTATCCTGCCATCCAGGCCGTCGCCTTTGCACGAAGGGTGGCTAACGACAAGCTTCCAGCCTTGGTGAGCGAGGTGCACCACAGCGGCATCAGCGATTTCGCCATTCGACCAGCAGGGCAACGTCAAGAATATGTCGTCAATGTGTTTGCCGAGCCCTACACCGGGTCCAACATCAAGGCGCTGGGATATGACATGTGGCAGGACGGCGACCGTCGCGAGACCATGCAGCGAGCCAGCGATACCGGTGAACCAATGATCACGCACCGGACCACGCTCAAGATTGACGAGCTGAGCAACCCGGTCCCGGCATTCATCATGTACATGCCCGTCGTTCGCAAGCAGGATGAAGCCGGATATGGTTACGTGCTCAGTCCGTTTCGCATGCCCGCGCTGATGCAAGACCTGCTTGGCAATGCAGGCAGGCGTGTTCTTTCGCTGAGCATTCATGACGGACTGGACCCGCGTCCCGAAAACCTGTTCTATCGCAGTAACCCGGATGACGATGTGGCCACCGCCAAATACGTGCACACCGAGCCCTTTGACATCGGTGGGCGTACATGGACACTGACCTATGCCAGCCGACCGCAACTGGATGCACGCGCGGGTTGGGGGGCGTCCATGCCGGTGCTGGCCTCGGGCTTGCTGGCGAGTTTTTTGCTGTTTGGCATGGTGGCCGCACTTGCCAACACCCGAACGAGAGCGCTGCATCTGGCGCACCACATGACAGGTTCACTGCGTGAGAGTGAGGAAAATCTCAACATTACCCTGCATTCAATCGGTGACGCGGTGATTGCAACGGACACCCTGGGACGTGTCACCCGAATGAATCCCGTGGCCGAAAGACTGACGGGCTGGACGCTGGATCAAGCCCGCGATCGTCCGCTCACTGAGGTCTTTCGCATCATCAACGCCAGCACCCGCGCCCCAGTCCCAGACCCGGTCCAGATTGTGATGTCGAGCGGGCATGTGGTCGGCCTTGCCAATCACACCGTGCTGCTTGCGCGGGACCAGACCGAGTGCCAAATCGCCGACAGTGCCGCGCCGATCCGCAACTCGGCCAATGAAATCGTGGGTGTCGTGCTGGTATTCAGCGATGTCACCGAAAAGTACAGCTTGGAAAGAAGCTTGCGTCTGACGCGCTTCAGCGTGGATGCCGCTTCCGACGCACTTTATTGGATGACATCGGATGCGCGCATTGTGGATGCCAATGAAGCCGGGTGCCGCTACCTTGGGTATTCACGAGAGGAGTTGCTCCGGCTGCGAGTTTCGGACGTGGATGTCAATTACTCTGCGCGGAATTGGCCGGACCATTTTGAGGAACTTTGTCAACGCGGCTCGATGACATTTGAGTCGGAATTTCGAGCCAAGGACGGCCACCTCTTTCCTGTGGAGATTGCCGCCAATTTCGTTGCGCATGAGGGCGAAAAACTCAACTGCGCCTTTGTGCGCGACATCACGGTGCGCAAGCAAGCCGAGGCCAAACTTAAACTCGCTGCCGACGTGTTTACCCATGCCCGCGAGGGCATCATGCTCACGGAGTCGGACGGCACCATCATTGATGTGAATGAAGCTTTCTCGCACATCACGGGTTACAGTCACGCTGAAGCAGTAGGTCAGAATCCCCGCCTTCTGAGCTCCGGGAGACAAGATAAAGCCTTCTATGCGGCAATGTGGTCGGCCCTGATCGAACCAGGCCACTGGTACGGGGAAACCTGGAACCGACGCAAGAACGGTGAAGTTTTCCCGGTGATGCAAACCATCAGTGCGGTGCGCGATGCTTCCGGCGCGGTGCAGCAATACGTGTCCCTGTTCTCCGATATCACCGCTGTCAAAGCGCATCAAAGCCAACTGGAGCACATTGCCCACTTCGATGCCTTGACGAACCTGCCCAACCGCGTGTTGCTGGCTGACCGACTGCATCAGGCCATGGCGCAGGCGCAACGGCGCGGCCAACATTTGGCAGTCGCCTATCTTGACCTTGATGGCTTCAAAGACATCAACGACCAACACGGGCATGATGCGGGTGATCAGATGCTCATTACCCTGGCGCAGCGCATGAAACTGGTGTTGCGAGAGGGCGATTCCCTCGCACGCCTTGGCGGCGACGAGTTTGTGGCGGTGCTGATTGACCTGGAAGACGCGTCAGCCAGCCTACCGCTCCTCACCCGTCTTCTGGCCGCAGCCGCCCAACCGGTTCGCGTTGGAAGCCTCACCCTTCAGGTCTCTGGGAGCATCGGCGTTACCTTCTATCCACAAGCCCAGGATATCGATGCGGATCAATTGTTGCGCCAGGCCGATCAGGCCATGTACCAGGCCAAATTGGCTGGAAAAAACCGCTATCAACTCTTCGACGCGCAACAAGACAGCAGCATCCGCGGCCACCATGAGAGTCTGGAGCGCATCCGCTTGGCGATGGATCAACGTGAATTCGTGTTGTATTACCAGCCCAAGGTGAATATGCGCACTGGCGAGGTGATTGGTGCAGAGGCGCTGATCCGATGGCAGCACCCCGAAAAAGGGCTTTTGGCACCGGCAGTGTTCCTGCCCGTGATCGAGGGCCATCCGTTAGACATCGCGATTGGCGAATGGGTGATCGACACGGCCTTGACCCAAATGGAGCTGTGGCACGCCATCGATATGGATGTTCCTGTCAGCGTGAACGTGGGTGCCTGTCAGCTGCAGCAAAGCGACTTTCTGGATCATCTGCGCGGCGCTTTGCAGGCCCATCCACAGGTGAGTCCGGGCAGCCTTGAACTGGAAGTGCTTGAGACCAGCGCCTTGGGAGACATTGGGCAAGTGTCCGAGCTGATTGAAGCCTGCGCCAAAATGGGCGTCACGTTTGCTTTGGATGACTTTGGCACAGGCTATTCCTCACTCACTTACCTCAAGCGCCTGCGCGTCACCATGCTCAAGATCGACAAGAGCTTTGTGCGCGACATGCTCGTCGACCCAGATGACCTGGCCATATTGAAAGGTGTGATCGGGCTGGCTGCCGCATTCAAGCGCAAGGTCATTGCCGAGGGCGTAGAGACCAGGGCGCACGGCACCGCGCTGCTGGAATTGGGTTGCGAGCTGGCCCAGGGCTATGCCATTGCCAGACCCATGCCAGCCGATAAGCTGGCAAGCTGGGCAGCGGCGTGGAAGATCGATCCAACCTGGGTTGACGATGTCGATCCCTTCCCATCTGAGTAGGTAGTTCAGCCCATCCTCTCGGGTGTTGCCGTCAAACTTGATCAAGTTCAGCGGCCAAATGCAACCCACCGGACCGAGTCCATGTGAAAAGGAAAACTTCTTGCTACTTAATAAATAGCTGATTGTGCTTATTTCACGAGGGCTACAGACCTAAAACGCCTATAACAAGCGCAACCCACCGGATGATGAGGCACCATGCGGGCGGCGTGGTTCGCGTCGGCCGCCTACATCAGTTGAGGACGAAATTTGTCTGCCGAAATTTCAAAGCGTTTGAGTTTGTCGTACAGCGTTTTGCGCGGCAAATTCAGACTTTCTGCGGCGGCCACCACATTGCCGTCCAGGCGCCGCAGCCCGTCTTCAATGATGGATTTCTCAAAGGCGTCGACTTGTTCGGCCAGCGAACCCTCGCGCCGGATGCCTGAGGGCATCAGCAGGTCGTCCAGCAGCCCCAAGACAAAGCGATCGGCGATGTTGCGCAGTTCCCGCACATTGCCCGCCCACCGCTCAGCCATCAGCGCGCGCAGCAGGTCGATCCCAATCAACGGGGCGGCCTGGCCATAACGCAGCGCGCCCTGCAATACGAAGAATTCGAAAAGCAGGGGAATGTCTTCCCGCCGGTCCCGCAAAGCCGGTAAGGTCAGGCTGGCAACGTTCAAACGGTAATAGAGGTCGGCCCGGAATTTTTTTTGTTCCGCCAGCACCAACAGGTCATCCTTGGTGGCCGCAATCACCCGGAAATCAATCGGAATGGAGTGATTTGACCCCAGTCGCTCCACTTGGCGCTCCTGCAAGACCCGCAGCAGTTTGACCTGCAACGACAGCGGCATGCTCTCAATCTCATCCAGGAAAAGCGTGCCACCGTTGGCGTATTCGATCTTGCCAATGCGCTGCCGGTTGGCCCCGGTAAAGGCGCCTTCCTCGTGCCCGAACAGCTCCGACTCAAAAATGGACTCCGGCAACGCGGCGCAATTGATGGCCACAAAGTGGTGGTTTCTGCGCTCACTGAAGTCGTGCAGGCAGCGCGCGATCAGCTCTTTGCCCGTGCCGGTTTCACCCAAAATCATGATGTCGGCCGACTTGGTCGCCAAATGCAGCACCGTTTGGCGGACTTTGGCAATGGCATTGCTGCGCCCGATGATCCGCGCCTCAATTCCCTCGCGATTCTCCAGCTGACGGCGCAGGTCGATGTTTTCCAGCACCAAGCGACGTTTGTCCAGCGCGCGGTAGCTCACCTCGACCAGCAAGTCGGCGGAATAGGGTTTCTCGATGAAGTCATAGGCCCCTTGGCGCATGGCGCTCACCGCCATGGAGACATCGCCGTGGCCGGTCACCAGAATGATGGGGAGCGACGCATCCTGTGCCACCGCCACGCGCAGCAATTCCAGCCCATCCATCCCCGGCAGCTTCACGTCACTCAGCACAATGCCGGGAAAGTCCGTAGACAAACGGGCCAATGCCTCCTCGGCCGTGGCGCAGGGGACGACGCTCAGGCCAGCCAATTCCAGCGCCTGCTGGGCACCTTTTCGGACAATGGCATCGTCTTCCACCAGCAAGACCTGCATTCCATCAAAATTTCGTTCGCGCATCATGTTTCCCTGTTCCCGGCTTCGCCTGCGGCTGCATACATCAAGCGAATGATAAATACAGCGCCCCCGCCGTCTTGTGCCGTGCGATTGCGCACTGCCAGCGAGCCGCCCGCCGCGCGAATGATCCCGGCACTGATGGACAGCCCCAGGCCCAAGCCCTGGTCGCGGGTGGTGAAGAAGGGGTCAAATATCTTTTCAATCAAAGCCGCCGAGATGCCAGGGCCGGTGTCGGAGATATGAATTTCCAGATCATCGGTGTGTTGTACGGCCCTCACCTCGATCCGGCGGACCTCCGACGCGGCCATGGCATCCACTGCGTTGTGCAACAGGTTGGCAAACACCTGTTCCAGCCCGATCTCGCTGCACAAGACCAGCAGGGGTTGCTCGGGCCAGACCACATTCAACTGAACCTGCTCTGCGTCGATGCGGGCATGGAGCAGCAGCATGGCCTGTTCGAAGGCACGTTGAACATGGATAGGCCGCTTGGAATCGTCGCGGCGGCGGGCAAAGGCTTTCAACTGCGAGGTGATGTAGCCCAGCCGCTTGACCAGATCAGAGATGATGGACAGATTTTCCAGTGCCTCTGCATTGCGCCCGCGCACAATGAACGCCCGGGCATTGTCCGAAAACGTTTGTAATGCGGCCAGCGGTTGATTCAGCTCATGGGTGATGCCGGCCGCCATCTGGCCGATCGCCGCCAGCTTCCCGCTTTGCACCAGTTCCACTTGGGCGTAGCGCAAGGTTTGCTCGGCCCGCTCGCGCTCCACCACTTCGGCCTGCAGCCGCTGGTTGGTATCCTGCAAGTCCGAGGTGCGCTGCTCGACTTTGATTTCCAGCTCGCCATAGGCTTGCTTGAGCGCTTCCTGGGCCGCCAGCCGCTCGTGGATACGGCGACTGCGCTGGCGTGCATACAAGAAACTGAGCAGGATGACCGCCCAGACAAGGAACGCCGCCAGCGCCGCGTTTCTGGCCACTGCGCGCACCGGGGCCAGATCAGACAACACGGTGATTCGCCACTCCAGCGGGGCCAGACTGTGTCCCACCGCCAAAAATTCGCCTTTGCTGCTGGGGGCCGCACGGTTGCTGGCTGGATCAGTCAATGACAACACCTTGGCCCCATCCGCAAACTCCTCCCGCACGGGGTGGTCCACCACGGGCAAGGGCTCACGAAAAAATTGGCGTTGCACAAGAATGGCATTTCTTTGCAGCGCGGACAGCGGGGCCAGGGTCGTAAATTTCAGACCAGGAATGGACGACAGGATGACCACGCCATTGGCATCGGTGACCCAGATCTGGTCCACCACGGCGGGGGCGCTCCATGAGCGTTCAATCCAGTCCAAACTGACTTTGGCCGCCACGACGCCAATGATGCGACCGCCCCGGCGAAGGGGTTGGGAAATGAACAACCCGGCTTCGCCCGTCGACACGCCAATGCCGTAAAAATGCCCAATACCGCCTTGAACGGCTTGCTGAAAATACGGCCGAAAAGCATAGTTTTGCCCCACATACGAGGTCGGTTCCTGCCAGTTGCTGGAGGCCAGCACCAGCCCCTGGGTATTGAGTATGTACACCGCAAATGCCCCCACCCGGGTGTTGATGTCCTTCAGGTAGTCGTTTATCCGGGAGACTTTGCCGGCGTCGGTGTGTTCGAGCAAATCAGCGACTTCCGCGCTTTGAGCCACCGCCAGCGGCAAGAATTCATATTTGCTCAACATGCCGCCAATGGTGGCGGCGTAAAACTCGGCCCGCGGAGCCAACACCCGGTGCATATCGTCCAGACTGCGGCGCTTGGCCCACCAGTAGGCCATCACCGTCATCGCGATCAGCAGGCACACGGCCAGCACGACCGTGGCGATGTTTTTCAGATTGCGATGGTTTGGCATGCACGCATTAGAACGCCTCAATCCGCCGTGGTGGTCAGAATTTCGGCTTGGCGGTGGCGTTGTTGCTCTTCCATGACCAACTCACCCAGTTCCCGTTTCAACCGGTTGAATTCGGGGTCACTTGGGTCACGCGGTCGGGGCAGGGCAATGCGCACATCGCGTTTGACCGTGCCAGGGCGGTAGGTCATGACGATGGTGCGGTCAGCCAGGTAAATCGACTCCTCAATGCTGTGCGTCACGAAGACGATGGTGGTGCCAAACTCTTTCCAGATTTTCAGCAACTCGTCCTGCAAATTGCGGCGGGTGAGCGCATCCAGCGCACCAAAGGGCTCATCCATCAGCATGATGGGGGAGTCCAGCGCCAGCACCCGTGCAATGGCGACCCGCTGGCGCATACCACCGGACAAGTCCTTGGGGTAGCGGTCGCGAAACTCCTGCAGGCTCAGCATGTGGAGCAAAAGATCGACCCGTTCCCGAATGTCTGGCGCAGAGCGGCCGGCAATTTCAAGACCAAAGGCGATGTTTTGCTGAATCGTCATCCACGGAAACAAGGCGTATTCCTGGAACACCATGCCGCGGTCCGGGCCAGGCTTGGTCACGCGGGTATCACCGGCCAGGATGGTGCCCGAGGTGGGATGAGAGAACCCGGCAATGGCGTTGAGCAGCGTCGATTTGCCGCAGCCCGAGGGACCCAGCAGGCAGATGAATTCACCGCTGGCAATGGTGAGATTGATGTCCTTGAGCGCGACCACATCGCCACTGTCGCTGGAGAATACTTTGTTGACGGCTTCGATTTTGATGGTTGTCATGGTGTTCTCCGATCAGTGCTCCAGCCCACGGTGCCATTTGAGCAAGTGCTTGTTCAGCGCGTTCATGGCAATATCAATCGCCAAGCCAAACAGGCCGATCGTGAACATGCCGGCGATGATTTTGTCCGACCAGAAATACTCGCGGGCTTCCAGAATCCGGAATCCCAGGCCGTTGTTCACTGCGATCATCTCGGCCACGATCACCACAATGAAGGCGGTGCCCATGCCAATCCGGGCACCGGTCAGGATGTAAGGCGTGGCGGCAGGCAAAATCACGCGCCTGAACATGGTCAACTGCCCGGCCCCGAGATTGCGTGCCGCCCGAATGTAGATGCCATCGACGTGTTGCACGCCGGCAATGGTGTTCATCAGTATCGGGAAAAATGAGCCAATGCTGATCAGGAAGAAGGCCGGTGGATTGCCCAAGCCGAACCACAAAATTGCCAGGGGGATGTAGGCAATCGGCGGGATCGGCCGCAGGACCTGAATCAGCGGGTCCAACAGCTTGTACACCGTTTTGTTGGTTCCCATAAGCAAGCCCAGCGGCAGCGCCAGCACACCACCAATCAGAAAGCCACCGATCACACGCGACATGCTGGCGTAGGCATCCTGCAACAATTCACCCGACAGCAGCCACAGCGCATAGCTGCCCAACTCCGGGGTGTAGGCCTCGGTGGGCGCCAGGTACTCGCCCCATTTTTTCATCACCGCCAGTGGCGACGGCATGATCTGGGGGTTGATCAGGTTAAAGAACGACAACGCCTGCCACAACACCAGTGCCAACAGCGGCACGATGACGCCCTGTAGCAACTTTTTAAGCACAGAGAGGTTCATACCCACACCCGTCTTAGTTCTTGACCAGCTTCTTGGCTGCACCGAGTAAATCCAGCTTGACCCAGTCGGCGGCGACGGGCGGCGTGGTCATCTTCCCGATGCCGTACTTGACCATGTAGTCGGTTGTCAGTTGCACGTGCTGGATGGAAATATCTTCGGTGAAGGAAGCGTTTTCCATTGCCTCGCGGTAGTCGTCACTGCTGACCTGGTTCTTGAACATGGATTCACGAACGTATTTTTCGGCAACTTTTGGATCGGCAATAAAGTGGCGTGTAGCGGTCACAAAACACTGCATGAAACGCGCGGCCACATCCGGCTGTTCTTTGTACATTTTTTCGGTCATGACCAGGGCCCGCACCGGTTCCCCCAGGGGTGTCTCGTAGGGTTTCAGGATTTCGACGCCGTATTTCTTGTTCAACGCCTGGGTCGAGTAGGGCTCGGACTGGCTCATGGCATCGATTTCTTTGGTCAGCAGTGCCTGGTTCAGATCGGGGTAACCCATGTAGATGATCTGCACATCCTTACCCGGCTTATCCGCCCAGGTCAGGTTGTTCTTCGCCAGTTCGGTGAACAGCAAAATTTCCTGTGGACCACCGCGCGTGACGCCGACTTTTTTGCCTTTGAGTTCGGCAATGCTGTGAATGTTCAGGTCCGGGCGGCCAACGATGCGTACCCCGCCTTTGGCAAACCCGCCCACCAGGTAGACCTTGACCCCGCTGGCCCGGCCAGAAATGGCGGCTTCCAGGGCACTGGCCGATACATCGATTTCGCCCGCAATGATGGCGGGCACGATGTCCAGCCCCTTGGCAAAGACGCGCTCTTCAATTTTCAGATTGAACTTGGGGGCTATCTCTTTCATGTACGCCACCGCGCCGTAGTGGGCAAATTTCAGATTCCCAAGACGAACCAGCTCGGCGGCGTTCGCGCCAAGCGCAAACCCGCTGACCGCGAACAGTGCAACCAGCTGGCGGGTAAATTGAAAGAGGGGGGTTCCGGGCTTTGAATTCATGCATGTCTCCTAGATTGATTTTTTTGAATTGGCTGTGTTTTTGACACACGGCGCACTCCAAATTGCATCTTTCATGCCAAGTTTGATAGGCTCCAGAGAGAACGCTAAGTATTTGAAAACAAACAATAAATTCAAATCACCCAAGATGCATCAACCCGCTCTATTCCGGGTTTCCGCACGTAGCCCCGCAAAGTGGGCTGGATTAGCGCGCACGACCGGCTAAGCCGCTTCGGTCTTGACCATGGAAATCCGCGATGTCTTTGTTTCAGGAAACGGCGGCTTTATGGGTTCCTGCGTTAGGGAATTCACGGGTGCCTGATGCGTGATTTTTCGTGCATATTCAATGCGTGGTCTCTCATTGAAATTCATGTCGTTGTTCGTGGTGTTTCAGTGAAATGAGTTCACGGTGGAAGCACCGTTGCGAGAAGTCATTTGTGAATTGCGTTTAAATGTTGTTGAACAAGGAGAAATTTATGCAGATGGGTAAAAGCTTTTGGAATTTCCTTATTGCGGGTGTACCCGCCTTGATTTTTGCGGGCATTGCATTGGCAGCGGACCAGGGGACACCTGCAGAGGCAGAGTCCTTGGCGAAGAAGGCGGTGGCGTTCCTGAAGGCCAACGGACCGGAAGCGGCTGCTGCGGAATTCACAAACGGCAAAAGCTTCAAAGACCGCGACCTGTATGTGGTTTACGAAAAATTCGACGGAACCATGTTGGCCAACGGCGGCAACCCCAAATTGGTGGGCAAGAATCTGGCGGAATTCAAGGATGCGGATGGGAAGCTGTTCAACAAAATGATTGTCGAAACGGCAAAAACCAAGGGAAAGGGCTGGAGTGAAAGCTACAAATTCATGAACCCGATGACGCAAAAAATCGGCGAAAAAATCATGTACGTTGAACGCGTCGATGATGCATGGATTGGGGTCGGGGTGTACAAGTAGCCGTGCGAACTGAGAACTTAACAGCTATTAACTAGATAGCATATTGCGCACAATTGACAAGGGATATAGGCCAAAAAAACCTATAGATAACGCCACCAATCGAATCATGCAGCACCAAGCGGGATGCGCTGTAGAAGTCGGGTTCGGCGGTTTCCAGTCTTCCGCCAAAGTCAGCCTTACGGCAGTCCAACGCGCTTCCAGTCCGTTGTAGTTGGAGACAGGCTGCACAGTGTCCAATCCGGTCAGATAGGGGTTGAGCAAGCGGTCATTCAACTCGATGCACGAAGCGCCCCAAGGCGACGATGTCAAAGTGACTGGCAGCGTCAAGCATTGGAATTAGCGGTGCTCGATCGTCGCTGTGGACAAAGTCTCCAAGTAGCCGCGAAGCTGGAATCCGAGCGACGACCGGGCATCGACAAGCCGGTCGAGTGTGTTGAGCGTCGCCTTGCGGTCCGGCTTTTCCGATCGTGTGGGGCATTTCCAGTCCGAGCGGCCACATCGTTCGATAGAAATTCGACGTCGATACGCGACAATTGGCGCTCTACCCGAAAACACCATGAAAACCAAGACTTTATCCATCCTCCCTGTCCTCTTCGCAATCGCTGCTGGCGCTCTGGCTCCCAGCTCGGCATCATTTGCGGCTGGACACCATGCCATCAAGCCCGCAGCTCACAAAAAAGTCGCGGCCACCGTGAACGCCCAGCCGCCGCTTGCTGCGCAGACCGCCTTGGCAGGAACCTCGCCAGCGCTGCCCGCCAAGGCGTGGCTGTTGATGGACTTCGACTCCGGCGAGGTGCTTGCCTCGGCCAATGCGGACGAACCGCTGCCGCCGGCTTCGCTCACCAAGATGATGACCAGCTACATGGTCGAACAGGCGCTGCGCGCAGGCAAGCTCAAGCCAACCGACCTGGTCTCGGTCAGTCAGAACGCTTGGTGCCGAGGTACGAGTACCGAATCGTGCATGTACTTGCCGCTGAACAGCCAAGCCACCGTGATCGACATCCTGCGTGGCATCATCATCCAGTCGGGCAACGACGCATCCAAGGCGATTGCCGAACACATGGCCGGCTCTGAAGAGGGCTTTGCCAAGCTGATGAATGCCGAAGCCCAGCGCCTCGGTATGACGCACACGCATTTCGTGAATCCCACAGGCCTGCCCGACCCGGCGCACAAGTCGTCTGCGCGTGACCTCGCCATCCTGGCGCGCGCCATCATTCACGACAGCGTTGACTATTACCCTATCTACGCGGAACGCGAGTTCAAGTACAACGGTATCAAGCAAGGGAACCGCAATGCCCTGCTCTACACCGATCCTACCGTTGACGGACTGAAGACTGGCCACACCGAAGAGGCCGGTTATTGCCTGGTCACTTCATCCAAGCGCAGCGAGATGCGTCTGATCACGGTCATCCTCAACACCCACAGCGCTCAGGCGCGCGCTGACGAAACACGAACCTTGCTCGGTTGGGGCTTCAGCAGTTTCGAGAAGGCCACACCGATTCAGCCAAACACGGTGGTCACGACGGCCAAGGTCAGCTTCGGCAAGGCCGACACGGTCGCCGCGGGTCTGGGAGCACCGTGGATGTTGACCGTGCCGCGGGGCCAGCAAGTGCAGACCGCGGTGGAGCTCAAGGCAGGCCTGGAGGCACCGGTGGCCAAGGGTTCTGTGATCGGCAAGGTGGTCGCGACCTCGAACGGTAAGCCAGTGGGCGAAGCCCCACTCGTCGCTCAGGCCGATGTGGAACGCGCGGG
>CAIOAQ010000466.1 GCA_903856025.1 uncultured beta proteobacterium | reverse complement strand
CCGAGGTTTCGCAACGAGGTGTTGGGCCTGTTTGCCGAGCGCATGGCCGATCTGACGGCCTTGGTCGACGCGGTGGCGTTTCACAAGCTTGACCGTCGCTTGGCCGCAGCGCTGCTTGGGCGCGGTCCGCAACTCCACATCACGCACCAGGCGCTGGCCGATGAATTGGGTACGGTGCGTGAAATCGTCACCCGTTTGCTGCGCCGTTTTGAGCGTGAGGGCTGGGTGACCCTGGGGCGGGAACAGATCCAGATTCTGGATGCGGCGGCCTTGCGAGGGCTGGCTTCTGCCGACGTCCCCTGAAACGCAGCCCGTTTGAACAGGTTTTCAAAACCAAGGAAGATAGGCCGCGGTGTTGGCAAAATTCGCGTCCATTTACTTGAAAGTAACTTGAGCATGCGGGGTGCCGGATACCCCGGTTTTCGGTGCAATTGGCCAAATTCACGCCAAGCACGCAAACAGGGGACGCGAGTTCGGTCAAAATCCGACAAGATTGACAAATCTGACGAAGGTGCCAAACCGAAGCGCATGCGCTTCAAGGTACTGAAATAATGTTCAATGAGATCCGTTGCCATGCCTGTTTTTCCCTCTCACGTTACTCCGGCGTACCAAGCTCTTTACCGTGCGACAGTGCAAGAAGCGGCGGCTGGCGGCGGCCCCCTGATGGGCAAACTGACGGTTGCAGCGCGTGCTGTCTTGCAGGCGCGGGAGGCTGCGGCACTTGATTTACCGGTACGCAATGCGGTGGCAGACGCTGCCAAACAATTGAGGCAGTGGGAATCCGAACTGTGCAAACGCTACCCGAAAGCGCTGTTGGAAGCCTTTGCGAATCCGCAGGGTGCCAAAAAAGCCAAGGGAACTTCGCCAGCGGAACTGCAGTTTGACGAATTGGAGCTGATGGACGAGGTGCAGGTGCAAACCAGCGTCACACTGGCGCGCGCGCAGCAAGTCGCCATGCTGACCGTAGAGGCCAACCTGGCCGATCTCAATACCCTGATTTGCAGCACGCTTGGGCTGTCGGCCGTCCAGCCCGAGCGCAACCCTTTGCGTCCGGAGGTCTATATCAGGGCGTTGAAAGAAGTCATCGAGCAAACGAATTTGCCGGAGACGACCCAACTTGAGTGGTTGAGCGCCATCAGCGTCAACCTGGGTGAAGAACTGCGCGACCTGTATGTTCAGTTGTGTTCCAAATTGCGTGGCGAGGGCGTGGTCTCGGCGGGTTATGCGATATCGCAGAAGTCCATGGCGCCTGGTGTGGCGCGCGGTATTGCGCAAAATGTGCAGCAACTTGAAAAGGCTCAGGGCACGGGCGGTGCGCTGCCACCGCAGCGATCGGATTCCTTGCCGGCCAGAAGCAACATCGCGCCTGCGGTGCAGCAGCAGCACAGGGACGCTTCGCTCCTGACCTTGGACAAACTGCGGCGTTTGCTGGTTGGTGAGTTTGATGCTCCGGTGGAAGTCAGTCCGCGGGATGCATTTGCCCAGCACTTTGTCAGAGAATTTGAGGCAGGACCGTCCGTGGTCGACGCGCCTTCGAGCGATTTCGCCGCCACCGTTCCTGCCGCGCTGGAGGCGCTGCAGGAGATGCAGCAAGTCGACGACATGGTGCAGCGCCTGGAACAGCGTCGTGCGGCGGCTCCAGGCCCGGCCGAGGCCGTTGGTACGCCTGTTGATGTGGCCCGCGACGCGCTGCGCAGGCAGGCCAAAAATACGGCCCAGTCGCTGAGCCTGGAAGTGGTCAGTCTCATGGTGGACAACATCGCCATGGATGTGCGGCTGCTCGAGCCGGTTCAGCAACTGGTTCGTAAGTTGGAACCAGCGCTGCTTCGCCTGGCTTTGGTGGACCCACGATTTTTTACCGACAAACGGCATCCTGCTCGGGCGTTGATGCAGGAAATTACCCACCGAAGCATGGCTTATGCGGGCGTAGATGCAGTCGGTTTTGCCGGATTTTTACAAGGGTTGGGGCTGGCGCTGGCACCCCTGCAGAATGCCACCATTGAGAATACTGTGCCCTTTGAACAGGCCTTGGAAAAGTTGCAAAAGAGCTGGACGCATGCCACGCGTGCGAGCGAAGGGGACCGCGAGGCAGCAGTTGCCGCGCTGCGCCACGTGGAGCAGCGCAATTTGCTGGCAGGAAAAATCGCCCACGAAATTGATACACATCCGGATACCTCACAGGTACCAGGCGTGGTGATGAACTTCTTGTGTGGACCCTGGTCGCAAGTGATCGCCGAAGCCCACTTGACCGGTGGCGCAGACGCTGCGGCTGCGGAGAAATACAAGGTACTGGTGCCGGACCTGCTGTGGAGCACGCATCCTGCACTGGTCCGCAAAAACTATGCAAAATTGACGCGCTTGGTACCGCCGTTGTTGGCGACGCTGCGCGAGGGGCTGGACACCATCCATTACCCATCGACCCGTACCAGTGAATTTCTGGAAGCCTTGCTGGGTCTGCACCAGTTGGCGTTTCGCACGGCTCAGAAGGCTCCGGATGCCATTCCCGAAACTGTGCCGGAGCCATTGCCTCAAGAGCGCGCGCGGGTTCTTTCGGTGGACGACGGAGATCCATGGGTGGCGCCCCAGGAAGCCAGTGTGTCCAATTTGATGGAATTTGCGGATGATGCACCTGAGCGTGACGAGCCCGTTGCGTCGATGCTCGAAACCGTTGCGGCAAATCAGGTTCCAGGTGATCGTGCCACCGAGCCTCCGGTTGAACGTGCTGTTGAGGTTCTGAATTTGCCACTGGGTTCTTGGCTTGAGTTGCTGGTCAATGGCGCGTGGGAGCGCAGGCAACTTACTTGGGCCAGTCCCCATGGGACGCTGTTTTTGTTTACCAGTGCGTCTGGTGCCCCGCAATCCATGACGCGTCGGTCACTCGACAAACTTGTGGGCTTAGGAAATCTGCGCGTGATCTCGGGTCGCACCCTGGTAGATGGTGCGCTGAATGCGGTGGCCCAGCAGGCGATGCGCAACAGCGTCGACACCAATTACGGAGTGGATTTATGACGGCACTGTGCACGTGACTTAAGTCACCGACAGTGTCCGCCAATCCGGGTCCAATGGGGTTCAATCAGGCATTTGCCTGTGTCACACACTGGAGTATTCATGAAGTCAAACGTTGGCGGCATCGACCGCATTCTGCGCATTGTTCTCGGATTGGCCTTGATGGGTTTGGCCGCCACCGGCACCGTTGGTGTGTGGGGGTGGCTGGGGGTGGTGCTATTGGCCACCGGTGCCATTGGTTGGTGCCCGCCGTATGCCATTTTGGGCTTCAACACCTGTTCGACCAAAAAATAAGCGCAGTCTCCCACCGGCGACTGGTGGGCGTGAGGTTTTTGGTAAGCGTAGATGCTATATAAATAGCAGCTGTCTATGCTTTATCTACGAGGGCTACAGGCCTATTTTATATATAGGCTCAGACCAAAGGCATTTCACCGCCCAGCGCTTCCAGCAGCATGGGCAAGGCCTGCTGCAACTCGCCCGTGGCAATCGTCACATCGGCATCAAAGTCATCGTCTTTGGCGGTGCTGGTGCCTTCAAACACCACATCCAGAAACGCCAGTTTCTTCAATTGCAGGCCTTCGGTCAGTACAAAAGACAGGCGATCGTTCCAGGTCAGGGCCAGACGGGTGGGCATCTTGCCACCTTCAATGTGCTGTTTGACTTCATCGGTGTCGAGCCGGTGGCGGGCGTAGCGCACCACCGCTTTGGACTCGTCAGCGGCCTTGAGTTCACACTCGCGGTCTACCGTGAAGCCCTGAGGTGCTTCTTGTGTGACCAGCCAGTCGGCCATGGCGGCGCTGGGTGAGGTCTGGGTGTTGACCAGGGTCAGCGCCAGGCCAGGCAGGCTTTGCACCAGCAGCGTCACCACATCGTCGGCGCGGGCCTGGCTGCCCGCATCCAGCACCAACAGCTGCGCTTCGCGGTCGATCCACACCAGCGTGGTGGACTGTTTGGTGAACGCCATTGGCAGCAGTTCCAGGCGAATATCGTCCTTCAGGTCGCGGGTTTCCTTCTTGCCGGGTTTGCGTCCGGTGCTGGCCTCGATCTGGTCTACGCGCTCTTGCGCCTTGCGGTTGACCACCGAGGCAGGCAAGGCGCGGGTTTCGGTCATCAGCTTCAGAATCCACTGACCCGCCACCGCTTCCAGAAGCGGACCGTGGTCCTGTCCACGGGGCTCAATCCAGCCCATGGACTTGTCCTGCGTGGCACCGCATTCCACAAAATGGGTGTCTTGCAGGCGCGCTTCTACTTCTGTCGCGGTTAAACCCCAACCGGGGGCCATGCGGTACATGATGACATTCTTGAACACAGCAAACCTTTTCTGAACAAATTCGAAACTGAAACCGCCAATCATCCCATCAAATCCTCTAAACGCCGGGTTTGAATTTGGCAAAACTTTACAAAGCTTTGATACAGGCTTATGCAAGCGATACACAGCAGGGGCACACTCCTTCACACGCCGATGCTCATTTGTAGTCATCGGTCTTAACCCGAAGGACATGACGATGAAATCCAATCTCAAAATTTCACTGGTGGCCAGTTTGCTGCTGGCCGCTGGTCTGGCCTATTCACAGGCTCCCATGGGTGGAGGCGACTGCGGCATGATGGGCGGCCCGGAAGGTGGCGCAATGAATCACCACCGCATGGGCAGGATGGACCCTGCCAAGATGCAAGCCATGATGGACAAACGCCATGCGGTTTTGAAAGCCAAGCTCAAGATCACACCAGCGCAGGAAAGTGCCTGGGTCGCTTTTGAAGCCGCCCACAAACTGCCAGCAGACATGAAAGAAAAGCGGGAAAGCCTCATGGCCGACATGGCCAAGCTCACCACACCCCAGCGCCTGGACAAGATGAAAGAACTGCGCGCCGCGCACATGGGTGAAATGAATGCCGCTATGGACAAGCGTGCGCAAGCCACGAAGGATTTGTACGCCGCGCTCACACCAGAACAGCAAAAGATGTTTGATGAGTTGTCCATGAGAGGGCACGCCGGCCCTGGTGCCGAGCATGGCAAACACCTCATGAATCCGCCTAAACAATAAGTTGTCAGCACAAGGCTGGCCATTTCAAAAGCACGGCCCGCGTCCCGCGCAAGGGGTACGCGGGCCGTTTCGTTCTGCGGCAAAAGGTATTTAACCCTGTCACATCGGGGATGTCCACGCTGAGCCTTGTCCAACGTGCAATGAGCCTG
>CAIOAQ010000465.1 GCA_903856025.1 uncultured beta proteobacterium | reverse complement strand
TCCTTGCCCGGCTCGCGGGTTTTGACCGTGTCAGCCACGACGCTGGCCAATTCAGTGGTGGTTGAAAAGGGGCCCCGAGCCTGTCGGCGCGCAACAATCGCCTTTGCAATGGGGCCAGCAAACCGTTCTTCGCCATATTCACGTATCACCTCCGCAATGGTGTCCACATCTGCATCGGCCAACCATTCGGCCACACTCATGCCACGGGTGGTATCCATGCGCATGTCCAAGGGGCCTGCGCCCCTGAAACTGAATCCCCTTGCCGGGTTGTCCACCTGGGGCGAACTGATGCCCAAGTCGAGCAACACACCAGCCACACTCGCGGTTGGCAATTCAGCCAAATGGCTAAAGCCTTCATGGCGGATGGAAAAACGGGGGTCTTGGATGCTGGCCGCTTCAGCCAGGGCATCCAGGTCTTTGTCAAAGGCGATCAAACGGGCATGGGGCGCCAGTTTGGACAAAATCAGACGGCTGTGACCGCCACGACCAAAGGTGGCATCTACAAACACAGGCTCCGCTGTCGCGGACGTGTCTGCATCCAGCAAAGCGTCGACTGCCTCACTCAACAATACTGTGGTGTGTGTCCATGGGGTTTGCACCGCTTGCCTTCAGAAGGAAAAGTCTTTGAAGACATCGGGCATCTCGCCCTGCATGGCCAGGGCTTCCTGCGCGTCGTAGGTGGCTTTGTCCCAAAGCTCAAAGAAGTTGCCCATGCCCAGCAGCACGGATTCTTTGGAAATGCCTGCAGCCGCACGCAATTCAGGGGAAATCAACACCCGCCCGGTGCCATCGAGCTCGACATCCATGGCGTTGCCCAGAAAGATCCGCTTCCACCATTGCGCGGACATGGGCAAGGCCGCAATGCGCTCGCGAAATTTTTCCCACTCAGGGCGTGGAAAAATCATCAGGCAACCGTGGGGGTGTTTGGTGATGGTCAACTGGCCGCTTGCGGTGGCGCTCAGCACGTCACGATGCCGGGTCGGCACGGAGAGCCGACCTTTTGCATCGAGACTGATGGAGGAAGCACCTTGAAACACGACAGCGAGCCTTTGGCAGATGAATGAAGCTGAAAACAGGGGAGGTAAAAGCACAATTCACCACTAAATTGCACTTTTTTGCACTGTATCAGCAAAATCAGGCCTCGCAAACAACTTTGCAACAAATTTTTACAATGAAATCAAGGACTTAGCAGCGTTTTTTAATCTTGAGAAGATTAAAAGTTGTTCTAAATGAAGCACTTAGCAGGGGTTATTAAAGCAACGCCTGAAGAGTATTGCTTGATCGGTTGGGGACAGCGCTGGCTCGCTTCGCGTAGCTGCGGTCTGTCCCGCAAGCTTTAGAGAATGTAGCGGCTCAAATCTTCGTTTTTGCTGAGTTCGGCCAAGCGGGAATCCACATAAGCAGCATCCACATGCACCGTTTGCCCCGACAGGTTGCTGGCATTGAAACTGACTTCGTCGAGCAGTCGCTCCATCACGGTGGACAGCCTGCGTGCACCGATGTTCTCGGTGCGTTCGTTCACGTCAAAGGCAATCTGCGCCAGCCGCTGGATGCCGTCCGTGTCGAAATCCACGGTGACTTGTTCGGTCGCCAGTAGCGCTTGGTACTGCTTGACCAGCGAGGCGGTGGTTTGTGTCAGGATGGCGACAAAGTCTTCGACCGAGAGCGACTGCAGTTCCACCCGGATCGGAAAGCGTCCCTGCAGTTCAGGAATCAGGTCACTGGGCTTGCTCAAATGAAACGCGCCAGACGCAATGAACAAAATGTGGTCGGTCTTGACCATGCCGTATTTGGTCGACACGGTGGTGCCTTCGACCAGCGGTAGCAGGTCGCGTTGCACGCCCTGGCGTGAGACCTCTGCGCCACTGCCCTCAGAACGTGAGGTGACCTTGTCGATTTCGTCAATGAACACAATGCCGTTTTGCTCCAGCATCTGCAAGGCCTGGGTTTTGATCTCATCGTCATTGACCAGTTTGGCGGCTTCTTCTTCCACGAGAAGTTTCAGCGCCTCGGCAATTTTCAGTTTGCGTTTTTGCTTCTTGTGCTGATTGAGTTGACCAAACATGCCACGCAGCTGCTCGGTCATCTCTTCCATGCCCGCTGGACCCATGATTTCGAGTTGCGGCGCGTTTTGAGCTACGTCCAGTTCAATCTCACGGTCGTCCAGCTGCCCCTCGCGCAGTTTTTTGCGGAAGGTCTGGCGCGCCGTGCTCTCGGGTTCGTTTTCGGTAACCACACCAAACTCTTGACGTGGTGATGGAATCAAAATGTCCAGCACGCGGTCTTCGGCTGCATCTTCGGCGCGGGCACGCACTTTTTGGGTTTCTGCTTGCCGGGTTTGCTTGATGGCGATGTCTGCCAGGTCGCGGATGATGGAGTCGACATCCTTGCCGACATAACCCACCTCGGTGAATTTGGTGGCTTCAACCTTGATGAAGGGCGCATCGGCCAGGCGTGCCAGGCGACGGGCGATTTCTGTTTTTCCCACGCCGGTGGGGCCAATCATCAAAATATTTTTTGGGGTAATTTCACTGCGCAGGTCGTCGGCAACCTGTTGGCGACGCCAGCGGTTGCGCAGCGCAATGGCCACTGCGCGTTTGGCTTGTTGCTGGCCAACGATGTGTTTATCGAGCTCGGAAACGATTTGCTGTGGTGTGAGAGAGGACATGATTTTCAAGTGGTGAAGACCGCGCAAATCCTGAACAATCGCGCAGGTACAAGTGCTCTTTGTCAATTAAGGACAGTGCAAATTTGCACTGTCGCGCAATCTCAAAAAGTTTTTTGGTCTGATTCGCAATGAATTAAAGGGTCTCTATCGTGTGGTTCATGTTGGTGTAGATGCAAATCTCACCCGCAATTTCAAGCGATTTTTTGACCATGTCCGCAGCCGACAGGTCGGTGTGGTTGAGCAACGCAATGGCCGCCGCCTGTGCGTAGGCTCCGCCAGAACCGATGGCCACAATACCATTTTCTGGCTCCAGCACATCTCCGTTGCCGGTGATGATGAGTGATGCCTCGGCGTCAGCCACCGCCAGCATGGCTTCCAGTCGGCGCAGCACCCGGTCGGTGCGCCAGTCCTTGGTGAGTTCAATGGCGGCGCGCGTCAGGTGGCCCTGATGCTTTTCAAGCTTGGCCTCAAAACGCTCGAACAGCGTGAAAGCATCTGCGGTGGCACCCGCAAAACCTGCCAGCACTTTGCCATGGTAGAGCTTGCGAACCTTGCGCGCCGTGCCTTTGACAACGATGTTGCCCAGCGTGACCTGGCCGTCACCCCCGATGGCGACTTGAATGCCCTCGGGTGTTTTGCGGCGAACGCTGATGATGGTGGTTCCGTGAAATTGTTCCATGAAGCTTCAGTTCGCTCGTGACATCACTTTGGCATGCTCGTTGATGCCAATCAGGTTAAAAAAAGCAGCGACCAGCCGAGGTACATCATGGAATTCCACGCGACTGCCTTGAGTCG
>CAIOAQ010000464.1 GCA_903856025.1 uncultured beta proteobacterium | reverse complement strand
TGGGTTGAACGGGCAGTAGGTGAAGCCACAGGGTCGGGTTGGACCGGGGGCATGGCCTAACCTTCTCCGCTATGGTCAAAGATTTATGTGTGTTGGGAATAGAGTCATCGTGTGATGAAACCGGGGTGGCGCTGGTGCAGGTGTGTGGGCAGGATGCGCCTGTGTTGCTTGCGCATGCGCTTTACAGCCAGATCGAGATGCATCAAGCTTATGGTGGCGTCGTGCCCGAACTGGCCAGTCGTGACCACATTCGGCGCGTGTTACCTCTGACCCAAGAGGTGCTGCAGGCATCCGGCAAGTCTTTGCAGGATGTGGATGTGGTGGCTTTTACCCGCGGGCCTGGTCTGGCCGGAGCCTTGCTGGTGGGTGCCGGTGTGGCTTGTGCGATGGGTGCGGCATTGGGCAAACCTGTGCTGGGTGTGCATCACTTGGAAGGACATTTGTTGTCCCCATTTTTGAGTGAGGATCCCCCTGAGTTTCCGTTCGTGGCTTTGCTGGTGTCGGGCGGTCACACCCAGTTGATGCGAGTTGATGGGGTTGGAAGATACAAAATATTGGGTGAAACCATTGACGACGCGGCAGGCGAAGCGTTTGACAAATCAGCCAAGCTGCTTGGGCTGGGGTATCCGGGTGGACCGGCGTTGTCCAAATTGGCGGAGACCGGGAACCCCGCTGCTTTCAAGTTACCGCGCCCTTTGCTGCACAGCGACAACCTGGATTTTTCATTTGCGGGGCTGAAGACGGCTGTGATGGTGCAGGCTAAGAAGCTGTCCATCGCGCAATGTTGCGAGGTGGTGGCGTTGCCGCAAACGACGCTGGCAGATCTGGCCGCTTCCACTCAGGCCGCCATTGTGGAGGTGCTGGTGAAGAAATCTCTGGCTGCCTTGAAGTTGACCGGATTGACGCGCATGGTGGTTGCCGGTGGCGTGGGTGCAAATCGCGGGTTGCGTGACCAGTTGAACGCAGAATGTGGCAAGCGCGGTGTGCGCGTGCATTACCCCGAGTTGCACTTGTGCACCGACAACGGCGCAATGATCGCCATGGCCGCTGCCATGCGTTTGCAATCGGGTCAGCAAGCACCGACCGAGGTCTATGCGTTCGACGTCAAGCCCAGGTGGCCGCTGGATGCCATTCAAATGAGTTGAAATAATGACACCCATGATTAAAAAATCACAGGGCGAGCTGTGTTGGGGCTTGCCAAACCAGCCATCGACGATGGTGCAGGCATTGGTTCCTGGCATTGATAAAGTTTTTGCTATATTTTTAATAGCTGTTTCGGTATAATTTCCGAGGGCTAGCGTCACGTTATGGTTTATAAGCTGGCGTGATGCGCGTGAGCGATTACCAGTTTCAGCAGCCTTTTGTGGTGCTTGATGGATAAAGTGGGTGCACCGGGTGTCAAGTTTGACGTGGAAGGTTCAGGATATGGTTTTGGGTGATCCAAGCCATGACGGCGGCCCAGGCCGAGCAAGCCAGCAACTGTCAGATGAAACGGCCCTAAAGGGCTGACAAGTTATCCGTCATATCCTTGGTTTGCAGGGTGGCCGGGTAATCATGGCACTTTGGCTATAATCCGTGGCTCTGCAAACCGCAGAAAAGCACGTCAGGGACAGTTCCAGTGCCTGACGCAAGTTCAATTCAAACAGGAAATATCATGATTGCATCCAGTATCAAAGCTGCAGTTGTCAAAGACAACGCACGTCAAGCCGGTGACACCGGTAGCCCTGAAGTCCAAGTGGCATTGTTGACCGCTCGTATCAACGAACTCACCCCTCACTTCAAAACCCACGCAAAAGACCACCATGGTCGCCGTGGTTTGTTGCGCATGGTGAGTCGCCGTCGCAAATTGCTTGATTACCTCAAGGCAAAGGATGCTGACCGTTATGTTGCGCTGATCGCCAAGTTGGGTCTGCGTAAATAATTGGTTCACAAAGAACATAAGCGCCTGAGTTAGGTCACTAGCTCAGGCGTTTTTTACTTCGGAGACGGCAAAAACACGAGCGAAGCTGTGTCATTCCAAAGCCTTTTAGATCCCAATGTGTGGGGTATGGCTCTGGAATGGCATCGTGTTCTGTGTTGCAGCTTCCGGGCTCAGGTGGGGTGGCCCGCATCCCCCAAATTCACAGGAGATACCAAATGACCATGTTCAACAAAGTTAGCAAGACCTTCCAATGGGGTCAAAACACCGTCACGATGGAAACGGGCGAGATTGCCCGCCAGTCCAGCGGCGCTGTCAAGCTCGATATGGATGGCACCGTGGTGCTGGCCACCGTGGTGGCAAAAACCGAAGGTAAAGCCGGTCAAGATTTTTTCCCCTTGACGGTGGATTACCTTGAAAAGTCCTATGCTGCGGGCAAAATTCCTGGCAGCTTTTTCAAACGCGAAGGCCGTCCCAGCGAGTTTGAAACCCTGACCAGCCGCCTGATCGATCGTCCGATCCGCCCGTTGTTTCCAGAAGGTTTTTTCAATGAGGTGCATGTAGTCGTGCACACCTTGTCGCTTAACCCCGAAGTAGATGCAGACATCGCGGCCATGATTGCGGTCAGTGCGGCGTTGTCGGTGAGCGGCGTGCCGTTCAGCGGCCCGATCGGTGCTGCGCGCGTGGGTTACGTCAACGGTGAATATGTGCTCAACCCGGGACAAACCCAGCGCAAATCCAGTCAAATGGATTTGGTGGTGGCGGGTACCGAAGCTGCTGTTTTGATGGTGGAGTCTGAAGCCGACCAGCTGTCAGAAGAAATCATGCTCGGTGCGGTCGTCTTTGGCCACGCGCAAGGTGCGATTGCCATCAATGCCATCCATGAACTGGTGCGTGACGCTGGCAAACCGGCCTGGAACTGGCAAGCACCAGCCCGTGACGAGGCTCTGATTGCACAAGTGGGCGCTTTGGCTAACGACAAGTTGACCGCGGCGTACCAGATTCGCAACAAACAAGCCCGTACACAAGCCTGCCGCCTTGCCTATGCAGATGTGATGGCTGGCTTGAAAGAGCAGGGCGTTTCCTTTGATGCAGTCAAGGTTGAAGGCCTGTTGTTTGACATCGAAGCACGTTTGGTGCGTGGTCAGATTCTGGCTGGTGAACCCCGAATTGACGGTCGTGACACACGTACCGTGCGCCCGATCGAAATCCGCAACAGTGTGTTGCCCCGTACCCATGGTTCTGCCTTGTTCACGCGCGGTGAAACCCAGGCTCTGGTGGTGACCACCTTGGGCACTGAACGTGATGCGCAGCGCATTGATGCTTTGAGCGGTGACTACGAAGACCGCTTTATGCTGCACTACAACATGCCTCCCTTCGCCACCGGTGAAACAGGTCGCGTGGGCACGCCAAAACGCCGCGAAATCGGTCACGGCCGTCTGGCCAAGCGTGCATTGATCGCTGTGTTGCCAACCAAGGAAGACTTCCCCTACACCATGCGTGTGGTCTCTGAAGTGACCGAATCCAACGGTTCATCGTCGATGGCTTCGGTCTGCGGTGGCTGCTTGAGCCTGATGGATGCGGGTGTGCCTTTGAAAGCCCACGTGGCAGGCATTGCCATGGGTCTGATCAAGGAAGACAACCGCTTTGCGGTGTTGACCGACATTCTGGGTGACGAAGATCACTTGGGCGACATGGACTTCAAGGTAGCTGGTACTACCAACGGCATCACCGCCCTGCAAATGGACATCAAAATACAAGGCATCACCAAAGAAATCATGCAAGTGGCGCTGGCACAAGCCAAAGAAGCCCGCATGCACATTTTGGGCAAGATGGTGGAAGCCATGGGCGCAGCCAAGACCGAAGTCTCGACTTTTGCGCCGCGTTTGTTCACCATGAAGATCAACCCTGAGAAGATTCGTGATGTGATCGGCAAGGGCGGCTCCGTGATTCGTGCGCTGACCGAAGAGACCGGCACGCAGATCAATATCGACGAAGATGGCACCATCACCATTGCTTCGGCTGATCCAGCCAAGGCAGAAGAAGCCAAACGCCGGATTGAACAAATCACCGCTGAAGTCGAAATTGGCAAGGTGTACGAAGGCCCGATCACCAAGATTCTGGACTTTGGTGCTTTGGTCAATTTACTGCCAGGTAAAGATGGATTGCTGCACATCAGCCAGATCGCTCATGAGCGTGTCGAAAAAGTCACTGATTACCTGAAAGAAGGTCAAATTGTCAGGGTTAAGGTCATGGAAACCGACGAAAAAGGTCGCATCAAGCTGTCCATGAAGGCACTGCTGGATCGTCCTGCACAAGAAAACCGCGAGTGATTGACCACAGGTTGCAATAATATTGATAGCTATAAACCCTTTATTTCTAAGGGGTAGAGGCTAAAAATACATGGAAGTCATTGAAATCACCCAGTTCGGCGGCCCAGATGTTTTGCATCTGGCGCAACGGCCTGTGCCGGTGGCTGGTACAGGCGAGGTGCTCATTCGTGTGCGTGCCAGTGGTGTCAATCGACCAGACGTATTGCAACGCAAGGGCTTTTACCCGGTGCCACCGGGTGCGTCTGATATTCCAGGCCTGGAAGTGGCTGGCATCATCGAAAGTGGTGATGCCGTTGAACTGGCCAAGGCTGGGTTTCAGTTGGGTGATCGAGTTTGTGCCCTGGTGGCTGGTGGCGGCTATGCGCAGTGGTGTGTCGCGCCGCTTGCTCAATGCCTACCTGTGCCAGAAGGGTTCACCGATGTGCAAGCCGCAAGCCTGCCTGAGACGTTCTTCACTGTCTGGAGCAACCTGTTTGACCGTGGTCGCCTGGTGGCCGGTGAAACGGTGTTGATTCAAGGGGGTACCAGCGGCATTGGTGTGACTGCCATTCAGTTGGCAAAGGCCATGGGTGCGCGGGTGTTTGCGACGGCCGGCAGTGATGAAAAATGCGCTGCTTGCCTGTCCTTGGGTGCAGATGCAGCCATTAATTACAAAACGCATGACTTTCAGGCAGAAGTGGCCAGATTGACAGCCGCGCAAGGTGTTGATGTGATCCTGGACATGGTTGCGGGCAGTTACGTCGCCAAGGAAGTGCAATGCTTGCGCGAGGATGGTCGCTTGATCATCATTGCCGTACAAGGTGGTGTGCAAAGTGAATTGGATGCTGGCTTGGTGTTGCGCCGGCGGTTAACGGTCAGTGGCTCGACTTTGCGTCCGCGTCCGGTGGCCTTCAAGGCTGCCATCGCTCAGGCCTGTTTGAAAGTCGTTTGGCCGCTGTTGTCGTCTGGGCAGATAAAACCAGTGATTCACAGTGTATTCGCTGCAGTAGATGCCGCCAAAGCACATGCTTTGATGGAATCCAACCAGCATGTTGGAAAAATTGTTTTGACTTGGGAAAAAGCATGAAAAAGAAGCTGATCGCAGGTAACTGGAAGATGAACGGAAGTTTGGTTGCAAATGAATCTTTGCTCCAAAGTTTGTTGGCAGGAATAGGGCAACCCGCCTGTCAAGTGGCGGTATGTGTACCGGCTGTCTATTTGGCGCAATGCCAGGCCTTGCTCAAGGGCGGTGTGATAGAACTCGGTGCGCAAGATATTTCCAGTCATGAAGGCGGTGCTTTCACTGGTGAAATCTCTCCCGCAATGCTCAAGGAATTTGGTTTGCGTTATGCCATCGTGGGCCACTCAGAGCGTCGCCAGTACCACGGCGAAACTGATGAATTGGTTGCAGCCAAAGCGCAAAGCGCCTTGGCGAGTGGCATCACACCGATCGTTTGCGTGGGTGAGACGCTGGCAGAGCGTGAAGCGGGCAAAACCGAGGAAGTGGTCAAGCGTCAATTGGCTGCGGTGATTTCTACCAATGGTCATTGCATCAGCGAGGTGGTTGTGGCGTATGAACCGGTCTGGGCGATTGGAACCGGCTTATCTGCCACGGCGGAGCAAGCTCAGCAGGTGCACGCGGTTTTGCGTGCGCAACTGAAGGCAGCCACACCAAACGCGGATCGCATCAAGTTGCTATATGGTGGCAGCATGAATGCAGCGAATGCCGCAAGTTTATTGGCTCAGCCGGACATCGATGGTGGTTTGATTGGTGGGGCAGCCCTCAAGCCAAAAGACTTTTTGGCAATCATTGCCGCCGCCGCTTGAGTGCAGGCGTGTTCAGTAATTTAATTAGGAGTGATACATGAATGTAGTTTTGACAATTTTGTTGGCTGTGCAAATGATTTCTGCAGTGGCCATGGTGGGTTTGATTCTGGTACAGCACGGCAAAGGTGCTGACATGGGCGCTGCATTTGGCAGTGGTGGGTCGGGCAGTTTGTTTGGTGCCAGCGGCAGCGCGAATTTCTTATCGCGGACCACTGCTGTTTTGGCGACGGTATTTTTTGTGGCTACATTGGCGCTGGCGTATTTTGGTACGCCACGCACCGCTGCACCTTCGGGTAGCGTGCTTGAAAACGCAGCGCTGACATCCTCTTTGCCTACGGTGGCTACACCGGTGACACCAGCCTCTGGTGCCGCTCAAATCCCAGCCAAATAAACGCGCATGAAATTGCCTTCTCCTTGGCGATTGTGAGGGAATTTCAGGGTAAACTCTAGAGCGATCGCTTAGTCAAAATTCAACGAAATTTGGACTTGACTAGCAG
>CAIOAQ010000463.1 GCA_903856025.1 uncultured beta proteobacterium | reverse complement strand
GCCTGGCCTGCCCTTGATCTGGAATGTAGCGAAGGACGCCACCGCGAGTCACCATTCTGAGGTCAAGCAGGCCATCCGATGTTTTCCGAAGCTGCTCCACCAAGTCAATGAACTCCGATGCTTTTGCAGGGTCATCTTTAGGATGAGCTGCAATCCAGTGGTTGGCAACGATCAATGAAGTTTCGGCTTGTTTGAATAACCCCTTGGCTTGCTCCTGCACGGCTGAAGTAAGTTGTTCCAAATCGAGTTTGGTGTCAGTCATGATGCTGTTCTGTTCCCACCAGGACCAAAATCCCACAAAACACCATAGACTGGCCAATAGCATTCCAACTAACCCATGTACGAGCCGACGATTGTTCATCTGCAAGTATTTTGATAGCATTGCCGTAATGCGTTCCAACGTATGGCTCCTTGGAAGCGACGAATTAATTATTGTTGACCTGCCTTGCAGCACTAGAAGAACCGCTACCCTTGGTGCAACGTCCATCAATTGTCTTGAACAGTCGAGACATTATGCATTGCACGTAAATCCCTTTACCACGCAAACTAAAGGGCAACTAAGCTAGCGTGATGGGGGAAGATAGTCCAGACATGAGGCACGATCCTATCATCATTCAAGACACTGCTACGATGCAGCGGTCGTCGACGGGGCACTGGGCATCGGAAAAAAACCATGCAACTGCATGGATCTCCCGCTACGCAACACCCCTCCCAACGTGCTTACTTCTTCATCTCGTCCTTACCCATCGCGTCCTTCGTCATGGCATCGTTGGTCATCGCGTCTTTCTTCATGCCGTTCTTGGCCATGCTGGCTTTTTTCATGGGGGCTTTGACCATGGCATCCTTGCCCATGGCATCCTTGCCCATGGCATCCTTGGCCATGTCATCTTTTTTCATGGCATCCTGAGCGAAGGCCGTAGTTCCTGCAAGCAAGATTGCGATGGATAAAAGAGTTGAGGTGATCGATTTCATAATGAACTCCGTTTAGGTGATGTTGAAATGGCAGTAGTGCCGGGTTTTCAGGGCGTCCGAACATTGATGCTCAGCTGCCTCCGAACCAGTTGTACCCCTGGTCTTCCCAGTAGCCTCCGGGGTAGGTATTAGTGACAAAAATCGCTTGGATGTGTTTCGGATTCTTGTAGCCCAGCTTGGTGGGCATACGCAGCTTCATCGGAAAGCCGTACTTGGGCGGCAGCGGTTGACCGTCGTAAGTCAACGCCAGCAGCGTTTGCGGATGCAGTGCCGTGGGCATGTCAATGCTGGTGAAATAGTCGTCGGCACATTTGAAACCAACGTACTTGGCGCTCAGATCGGCGCCCACATGGCGAAGAAAGCGTGCAAACGAAACACCGCCCCATTTGCCAATGGCGCTCCAGCCTTCGACACAGATATGGCGCGTGACCTGATCAACCTGTGGCATCGCGCGTAGTTCGCCAAGTGCCCATTTACGCTTGTCTGCGACCAGGCCGGTGACTTCAAGTCGGTAGCTGCTTTCCTCAACCTCCCGCACCTCGTCTTCCCCGTAGTAAGCGTTAAAGGGGAACGGGCGTGTGATCATCGAGTCGGGGTAAGTCGGTGCCAGGCGATTGGGATCAAACAGCCAGCCCTGCACGTCATCATTCATACGGGATATCCGGCTCAAAGCCGTCTCCACACTGGCATCGTCGACCAGCGTACAGCCGGTGAGCATGGCTAGGCCGCCTAGCGTGAGCGAACGGCGTAAAAAATCGCGCCGTGCCGGTTGCGTACTCTGGCTGGCATGGCTGACGCGATTGACCGCTTCTTTCAAGACTGCATCTCCATCAATGGCGAGTCGGATCGGGGTTTTGATGATCATTGCATTGGCTCCTTAACGTCCACGAACCATAAAAATCAGTGTGCGTGGGACCAGCGCCACCATCACCAGATGAACCACCACAAATGCAGCCAGCGCTGCCATGGCGAAAAAATGCACGCGCCGGGCGCCCTCGTATCCCCACAGGAGTTCGCGCAGCAGCGGGAACTGCACTGACTTCCAGAGTACCAAGCCAGACACAACCAGCAGCACGCTGTTGAGCATCACAAACAAATATGCCAGCCGCTGCACCATGTTGTAGTGATGTGGATCGGCATGAGCCAGCCTCCCCTTCAGTGCTGCCTGCAAGTCGACCCACAATGTTCTGGTCGAGAGGGGAAAGAACTTGTGGCACAGGCGACCGCTTGCCACGTTGACCGCCAGATAGAGAAGTCCGTTTAAAGCCAAGACCCACATAGCGGCAAAATGCCACTGCAGGGCGCCCCCGAGCCATCCACCCAGTGTGATGTTTTTGGGTATGACAAGGCCAAGAAAGGCGGTGGCGTTGTAAATCCGCCAGCCGCTCATCATGAGAACGAAGACAGCCAGCGCATTGAGCCAGTGCATGGTCCGCAACCACCCCGGATGAACGACTGATTTTCGAGATTTCATTCAATGCCCCTTTGAGTGCCTATCCGAAGGCAAGGTGACCTCGGTACGTGACCATTCGGCAGTCGTTTGAACGGAGTTGTTTATTTCCATGATGGGTTCCTGTGTTGCGATGTAATTCGCCAAAACCCGGCCGCCGGTTACAGTTCGGACCAAAATTCACAAAATATATTTTTTGCCGACGCTGTAACCCAAAACCCGCATGGAACGAACTAAAGAGCAAGAAGCCGAGCTCACGGGGAACGAAGCCCGGTTACGCGAGCTATTGGTTCAGGGACTGAGCGGTGATGCCGCGGCCTACCACCACTTCCTAAAAGCCTTGAGTGCCCATTTGCGCGCCTATTTCAGAAGGCGCATTTTTCAACGACCCGATGAAGTGGAGGATCTGGTGCAAGAAACACTGCTCGCGGTGCACAACCAGCGACACACCTATCAAAGCGATCAGCCATTGACTGCATGGGTGCATGCAATCGCGCGCTACAAGCTGATTGACCTGCTGCGGGTCCGTGCGTCGCGCGAGGCGTTAACCGATCCGTTGGACGACGAGCTCGAAGTTTTTGCGACATCCGACACTGACGCAGCCGAGGCTCGAAGGGATCTGAATCAATTGCTGGCTAGTTTGCCCGATCGTCAGCGCCTGCCCATCGTGCATGTCAAGCTCGAAGGCTTGTCCGTGGTGGAGGTGGCACAGCTAACGGGCATGTCGGAATCGGCCATCAAGGTTGGCGTTCATAGGGGCCTGAAAGCGCTCGCTGCGAAAATCAGGGGAATCCATGAAAACTGATGACCTCATTTCCCTGCTGGCCACCGGTGCCGCCCCGGTGCCCACGAACGCAGTTGGGCGGCGCTTCGCTGTCGCCCTGAGCTGCGGCTTTCTGGTCGCGGTGCTACTCATGGCGGTCACGTTTGGCGTACGCGCTGACTTGGCACAGGCAATGAGCGAATGGATACTCTGGCTGAAGCTCACCTTTGCGGGCAGCCTCGCGCTCGCCGGTTTCATCTCAACGGAACGACTGGCCCGCCCCGGCGTGCATCTGGGTGGGGTCGCAGCCGCGTTGGCGGTGCCAGTGTTGTTGCTGTGGCTGATCGCGGCCACGGTGTTGATCGTTGCCGCGCCCGCGCAGCGCGCTGATCTCATCTTAGGCAATACCTGGAAGACCTGTGCTTTCAACATTGCGCTCATTTCGCTGCCGCTGTTCGCTGCAAGCCTCTGGGCCATGAAGGGTCTTGCTCCCACTCGCCTGGCGTTAGCCGGGGCCAGTGCCGGTCTATTGGCTGGAGCCCTGGGCACCTTGGTGTATGCGCTGCATTGTCCCGAATCGGGTGCGCCGTTCGTCGCGGTCTGGTACGTGCTGGGAATCACCATTCCGACGCTGACCGGTGCGCTATTGGGGCCACGGGTATTACGCTGGTAGTTGATTCTGCACCCTATCAAATTGGATTCCGACCCTTTTCTTCAGCGGCCCGCACACGACCTTTACTCAAGTCATTTGGGTATTAAAAAAACGTTTGGCTGGCAGGCCTTTCTTGATTTCCTGATGTTAACCACGGCGGGCAAAAGCGCTCAAACCACCGAAGTCTCGGTTTCGTGCAAGCTACTTGAGCTCCCGTATGTCGACAAGCGAGCCGGTTGACACCATGCGAGGTGCATCGCAAAGCTGGCCACCTACCTCGCGTACAGCCCGCAATAGTTACTATTCGACGAAAAACCACTACATCTAGTGGGTTGTACTGATAAAAAACACTGCCTGTAGTGTGTTTAAACATATCGCGGTGACGTACTGCGGCATACAATGAGTCCAAATTAACGTTGGAAGCTGCTTTGATCTGCAGTTATGTTGCTGTAGTTACATACAGCATTCATGTGGTTTACATAACAACTTGCCCCGAGGCAACTTCAAATATCCCAATAGATTTGAATCAATTTCAGAGTGGGAAGAAGGTGCTTCTCTGACAAAAATTGACAGGGTTCCCTTGCAATGGGACCGCGCAAATTCTGGACTTTTAATCTAACAATCTGACTTATAGCTAGCCGCCAATTCAATAACATCATGAACACTACTAACCTCACTGAAGTTTTTAATCTGCCTGTTGCATCCGAAATGGAACCTCAGGAAATCACCCTTGACGTGCTTCAAGAGAAGTATGCAAAAGGTGATGAGCGCACCCATGCCGAAATCCGAGCCCGTGTGGCTTCTGGTCTGGCGAGCGTTGAATCTGAAGAGTTGCGCGACTCCTTGGCTATCAGTTTTGCCGAAGCATTAGACAATGGCTTTGTTCCGGCTGGACGCATTCAATCTGCTGTTGGCACCGACATTCAGGCAACCCTGATCAACTGCTTTGTGCAACCTGTTGGCGACTCTGTCTCCGAGTTCAAGAATGGCAAGCCCGGCATCTATACGGCTGTTGCCGAAGCCGCTGAGACCATGCGACGTGGCGGTGGTGTGGGTTATGACTTTTCCCATATTCGCCCCGCTGGCTCCATGGTCAAGGGGACCCATTCAAAGGCTTCTGGTCCGGTCTCGTTCATGAATGTGTTTGACTCTTCTTGCGCTACTGTGGAATCTGCGGGCGCTCGCCGTGGTGCACAAATGGGTGTACTGCGTTGTGATCATCCCGATATTGAGACCTTTGTCAGTGCCAAGGATAAAGGTGATTTGACTAACTTCAATATCTCCATTGGCGTGACTGACGAGTTCATGCGTGCTGTGGTTGCAGGTGAAAAATTCGAACTTGTTCACCGTGCTGAGCCCGGCAAGGATCTGCTGGCCAATGGCGCTCATCAACGCGCTGACGGTAAATGGGTCTTCCGGACTATCGCCGCTACCGATTTGTGGGAAAAGGTGATGAATTCGACCTATGACCACGCTGAGCCTGGCATTCTGTTCATCGATCGTATGAATCAGGAGAACAACCTGTGGTACTGCGAGACGATTGAAGCTACTAATCCTTGCGCAGAACAACCTCTGCCCGATTACGGCTGCTGTTGCCTGGGCTCGATTGACCTTACCAAGCATGTACGCGATGCATTTACTGAAGACGCGCAATTCGACTTTGATTCGTTTGCCGGCGTTGTGCATACCGCTGTTCGCATGCTCGATAACGTGCTGGATGCCACCTTCTGGCCACTTGAAAAGCAAAAGATAGAAGCCGCCAACAAACGCCGCATTGGCCTTGGATTTCTTGGTCTGGGCAGTGCCTTGGTAATGATGGGTATCAAGTACAACTCTGCACAGGGTTGCGCGATGGCCGCAAAGATTTCCGAAATGATGCGCAATGAGGCATACCGCGCTTCCATCAAGTTGGCGTCTGAGAAGGGATCGTTTCCGCTGCTCGACGCCGACAAGTATCTGCAAAGCGGCTTCGCCAAGCGCCTGCCCGCAGACATTCGTGAAGGCATCAAGTCGGTGGGTCTGCGCAATAGCCACCTGCTGTCGATTGCTCCTACTGGCACCATTACGCTGGCTTTCGCTGACAACGCATCCAACGGTATCGAGCCCGCATTTAGCTGGGTCTATAACCGCAAGAAGAGATTGGCCGATGGCGGACACCGTTTTTATGAAGTCGCCGACCACGCATGGCGCCTGTATCGCCACATGGGTGGTGATGTGAGCAATCTGCCTGAGTATTTCGTTACGGCGCTGGAGATGACAGCGCAGGAACACATGCAGATGATGGAGGCCGTGCAGCCGTTCATTGACACTGCAATTTCTAAGACCGTGAACGTCTCTGCTGACTATCCTTATGATGACTTTAAGGGTTTGTATCTGGAAGGCTGGAAGGCCGGTCTCAAGGGGCTTGCTACTTACCGTCCGAACGCGGTACTGGGCGCTGTCCTGTCGGTTGGCACGACCACTACGCCCCATGCAGCTAGCCCGGCTACTCCTATCGTCAACGACGACCCGCTACACAAACAGTTTGACGCCCGCGTCGAGGGTGAACTCGAAAGCGTGACCACCAAGATTCAAATGTGGACCCATGAGGGCAAACGCTCTGTTTACGTCACCACCAGTTTCATGACCGTGGATGGCGTGACAGATGGCAAGGCCGTGACCATTGAGCGCCCTGTTGAGTTCTTCTTGGCGGGAAGCCAGCGTGATGCCGGACAGCAATGGATCGACCTGAGCTTACGTATGCTCTCCATGGCGGCTCGCTCTGGCGTCTCGGTTGCCAAGACTATAGAGAATATGCGTGAAGTGGCCTGGGATAAGGGTCCGGTACGTTTCGGCTACGCCACCAAGGCCGACGGCAGCCAGGTTCCGCGTTTTCATGACTCCGAAGTTGCTGCCATTGGCTACGCTTTGCAAGAAATGCTGGTGCGTCGCGGCTTCTTGACCTCTGAAGGCCAACAGGTGCCCGTCTCCAAGTTGGCCAAGTTGCTGGAGTCTCGTCAATCGAGTGGTGGCAACTTTGAAGTCGCTAGCGCCACGTCAGCTGATGTGGGGCCTCAAGCGCTACGCGCAGGTGATCATTTTGCTCCAGGCACTGGAAAAAAATGCGGTCACTGCGGTGCCCATGATGTGCATCGCATCGATGGATGCACCCAGTGCGTGAGTTGCGGAACGGTGGGCAGCTGCGGTTAACTGAAGCCGGCGGCGTAACGAAAAGTCAAGGAGTCAACGTCTAACAGTCGACCTTCAGGGGGCAACGGCATCTGATAGCCATTGGAATTACTTCTTGGTATAGATCTGATCGAAATAGCCACCATCCGCAAAGTGGTCCTTGGCTGCCTTGGTCCACCCACCGAAGGCTTCGTCAATGTTGAACAGTTTGATCTTTGGAAGCTGCTTCACGTATTTAGCCTGGAATTTTTCAGAAATCGGGCGATAAAAGTTCTTGCCTGCAATGTCCTGACCTTCGTCAGAGTAGAGGTATTCCAGATAGGCCGTGGCGATGGTACGCGTGCCTTTTTTGTCCACGTTTTTATCCACCACGGTGACCGCAGGTTCCGCCAGAATACTCAAGGACGGGTAAACGATGTCGACCTTGTTGCCAAACTCTTTTTCCAGCAAATAGGCTTCGTTTTCCCAGCTGATGAACACATCGCCCTGACCACGCTGCGCAAAAGTGATGGAGGAGCCACGTGCGCCGCTGTCCAGCACCGGCACATTCTTGTACAGAGCTTGCACAAAGTCCTTGGCTTTTGCATCACCGCCGAACTTGCGTTTGGCAAATTCCCAGGCCGCCAAGTAGTTCCAACGCGCGCCACCCGAGGTTTTGGGGTTGGGTGTGATCACGCTGACACCGGGTTTGATCAGATCATCCCAATCCTTGATGCCTTTCGGATTGCCCTGGCGCACCACCAGAACGATGGTGGAGGTGTAAGGCGAGGAGTTGTGCGGCAGCCGTTTTTGCCAGTCTGGCGGAATCCAGCCACCGTTGTTGTGCAGGGCGTCGGTGTCGCCTGCCAGCCCCAGGGTCGCCACATCGGCATCGAGGCCATCAATGATGGAGCGTGCTTGCTTGCCGGAACCGCCGTGGCTTTGCTTGATC
>CAIOAQ010000462.1 GCA_903856025.1 uncultured beta proteobacterium | reverse complement strand
CTAGTTACGCTTTATATACGAGGGCTAGAGGTCATAATTACTTCAAACTTCCCGACAGGAATTGGGCCAGGCGAACACTCTTTGGATTGCTCAAAACCTCTACCGGGTTGCCTTCTTCTTCGATTTGCCCCTTGTGCAAAAAGATCAGATGGTTGGCCACTTCGCGGGCAAAACCCATTTCGTGCGTGACCACCACCATGGTGCGACCTTCCTGGGCAAGGTTCTTCATGACCTTGAGCACTTCACTCACCAACTCGGGGTCGAGTGCGCTGGTGGGTTCGTCAAACAGCATGACTTCGGGTTCCATCGCCAATGCACGGGCAATGGCGACGCGCTGCTGCTGGCCACCGCTCAGGTGCGCTGGGTAGGCGTCTTCCTTGCCTTCGAGTCCCACCTTGGCGAGGTATTTGCGGGCGGTTTCAATGGCCTGATCTTTCGGAATCTTCATCACGTGCACCGGCGCTTCAATGATGTTTTCCAGCACCGTCATGTGTGCCCATAAATTGAAATGCTGGAACACCATCGCCAACTTGGTGCGCATCATGGCCAACTGTTTGGGGTTGGCCGCGTGCAACTCGCCGCGTTTGTCAGGGTTCAGGTGCAACTCTTCGCCCGCGACATGGATGCGACCCTGATTGGGCTTTTCGAGCATGTTGATGCAGCGCAAAAACGTGCTTTTCCCGGACCCGGAACTGCCAATGATGCTGATCACATCGCCAGCACGGGCAGTGAGCGACACACCCTTCAGTACCTCATTGGCACCGAAGCGTTTGTGGATGTTTTCTACCTGCAGTTTGAGCGTATGAGTGTTCATGTTGTCGATCATTTAACCGGTGAGTGCACTCAGGCGCCTAGAAGGTTGCCGTTGCGAAAGGGGGTGGTTCCGGCGATTTTTCCAAGCTCGCCACCGGCGGTGATGTAGCGGTCGCGAATGCGTGCATAAAACACGCCAGCCACGCCTGCTGTGACGTGTTCGGTGACGTTGTCAATCGGGTCGATCACCTCGGCCACCAAATCGCCCACTTTCATCAGCTGGCCGGGTTCGGCGGCATAAACCACCACGCCCGGGGTGCGGGCGTTCAATGTTTCGGAGCCGGCCAGCGGTGTGGCAGCGCATCGGGGAGCTGGCACCACTGGCGCCTGATCGCAGGACCAGACACCGATGAACTGGAGCCAATTCACGATCGCCAGAGCGTCTTGTTTGGCAAATACATGGGTTACGTCCAGCTCGCCGCGCAGCTCGATGGTGGTGCTGCAGCAACCCTGTGGTAATGCGTGTTGCTTGCCCGCGACCTTGAGCCGCTCTGCCAGTTGCCACCAGGCGCTGGAGAGGCATTCGTCGATGGGCCGGTTGCCAGAATTCCTAGCCAACAAAATGGCCTGCGCGCCCAAAAAGTGGGCCAGCGGCGCCATCGACGGCCAGCAGGGCTCTTCGGTGTAGAAATGCAAGACACCTTCGCAGTCGCAATGCAAGTCCAGCATGTAGTCAGCGTCGTGCGACAGCTGCAGCAAGGTGCGCCGCAAGCTTTGCAATTCGGTGTCGGGCTCCCATTGCGCCAGGTAGTCACCGATCGCTTGGCGCACCAGTTTGACGTTGACTGCGTCGTCGTCGCCTAGTTTTTCCACTACATGTGGAAAAACAGCTGCCGCCAGGTCGGGGTAATGGCGGTTGAAATTCTCGGAAGTGTCCAACTCAAAACGGCCCATTGGCTTGTGGTCCAGACGTTGCGCCAATCCAATGGGGTTGGCCACGGGCACCAGCACAATTTCGCCCCGAATCAAACCGGCGGCTTCGGCGGTCTCCAACTGCGCGCGCAAATGGTGAGCCACCAGCATGCCAGGCAATTCTTCGGCATGCAGGCTGGCCTGGATGTAGATTTTTGTGCCATGACCGGCTTCGCCAAAGTGGAAACTGGTGACCGATTTGCGGCTGCCCAGGCTGGGTGACAACAGGGGGTGATCAATGCGCTGCATGGCGAGCCTCCATTCAGTGTTTTTGCGGAGCCAAATAGGCCAGCATGCGACTTTCTGTGAAGCGGAAGAGTCCGATCAGACAAAACGAAGCTGTCAGGTAAATCGCCGCTGCGGCCAAGTAAGCCTCAAAAGGCAAATAGTAAGTGGCGTAAATGCGACTGGCCGCTGAAGTGACATCGAGCATATTGGGCACTGCACTGGCCAGGCTGGTGGCGTGCAGCATCATCACCACCTCATTGCTGTAAGCCGGCAAGGTGCGACGGATGGCGCTGGGCAGCACCACGCGCAACATGGTTTGCACTCGGCTCATTCCAAAGGCGTGTGCCGCTTCGATTTCACCGGCACTGGTTTCACGGATGGCACCGGCCAGCATTTCAGCGGTGTAGCCCGCCGTGTTCAGGCTGAACGCCAACAGGGAACAAAAGAAGGGCTCTTTGAAATAGGTCCAGGGCCAGATATCGTTCCAGCGGGCCTGAATCCATTCCAGTTGCCCCAATCCATAATAAATCAGGTAGACCTGAATCAGCAAGGGCGTGCCGCGAATTACAAAGGTGTAAGACGCGACCAGCCAGCGCAACGGAGCCCACGGTCCGGTGAGCAAAAGCGCAAAAATAAGTGCCAGCACCGCGCCCACCGCCAAAGAAGAAAACAGCAACCAAACGGTAATGACAATGCCGTTGCCGAACAGCGCCAGGTTGACTGGCTCAAAAATAACAGCCCATTCCATTACAAAGTTACTCGCTTGGTGCCAAGGCTGTAGCGCGCATTGACTTTTTTCAGTACAAACAATGAAATGGAGGTGTAAATTAGAAACAACGCCCCGGTGAACAAGAAGAAGGCAAACGGCGAACGCGTGGCTGAACTGGCCTGCTTGGCCAGGTAGGTCATTTCCTGCAGCCCAATCAGGCTCACCAGTGCGGTCGCCTTGATCAGCACCAGCCAGTTGTTGGTGAAGCCCGGCAGTGCGTAACGCACCATCTGGGGCAGGGTGATGCGGAAAAAGGTTTGGGTGCGGCTCATGCCAAATGCCCAGGCCGCTTCCATCTGACCCTTGGGAATGCTCAATATGGCACCGCGAAAGGTCTCGGTCATGTAAGCGCCGTAAATAAAACCAATGGTGATGACACCGGCGGCAAAGGGTTCGATGTCGATCGTCGCCTCAGAGCCCAGTTTTTCGAGCAAGGTGTTGATGCCCATGGTGCCGCCGTAAAACACCAGCAGCATCAGGACCAAATCGGGGATACCACGGATGATCGTGGTGTAAAACGTGGCCAAACCCACCAAAGTGGGTCGGCCCGAGAGTTTGGCCGCAGCACCGGCCAGGCCAAACACAATGGAGACCAACAACGCCAGTAAAGACACCCCCACTGTCAGCAGTGAGCCATGCAAGATGACAAGGAAATACGACTGCATACGGTGTGGGTGCGCTGTCTTAGATGGGCTTACTTGCCGTACACGTCAAACGAGAAATACTTGTCGTTGATCGCTTTGTATTTGCCGTTGGCACGAATGGCCTTGATGGCCGCGCTGATTTCGGCTTTCAACTCGCCTTGACCTTTGCGCACAGCCACGCCAGCACCAAAACCAAAGTATTTGGTGGGTGTGAACATTTCAGGACCGACAAACTGGTAGTTTTCACCACCTGGTTTTTTCAGGAAGCCGCCTGCGACTTCCAGAATGTCAGCCACGGTGCCGTCCAGACGACCGGACTTGATGTCCAGATAAACCTGGTCTTGTGCGTCATAGGACACCACTTCAACACCCTTGGTCTTGAGTTCGCCCAAAGCGTATTTTTCTTGTGTAGAAGCTTTCAACACACCGATTTTTTTGCCTTTGATGGAAGCGGGGCCATCAAATTTGATGTCTTTTCTCAGCACGATCTTGCTGGGGGTGTTGTAGTACTTGTCGGTGAAGTCCACTTGCTTCAGGCGTTCTTCGGTGATCGACATGGAACTGATGATCACGTCATATTTTTTAGCCATCAGGCCGGGGATCATGCCGTCCCAAGCTTGTTCGACAAACACGCACTTGCGTTTGATTTGTTCGCACAGGGCGTTGGCGATGTCCACGTCAAAGCCGGTCGGCTTGCCGTCAGTGGTTTTGAAAGTGAAGGGTTCGTAGGTTGGGTCAATGGCCACTTTGAGGTCTTTGCCCTGGGCAAAAGCACCGGCGCACAAGGCACTGATGGCAGCAGCAAGCAGGAGTTTTTTCATGAAATAACTTTCTCAAAAATGCCAGCAGGCGCCAGCGGGTTGATAGAAGCAACCAATGATTCTACGATCCTGAAATCCTGCCTCAGGGGTTGGTTTCTACCAGTATGCCAGCGTAAGTTTATTAAATTAGTATTACTTATGAGTCAGTAGCGAAACAGATGTGCAGGTGGGCAAGCAGGTTTTCACTGGGAATTTTCGTGCAAAAAATGATGCGACAGGTTGCATAATGAAACCTCATTCAACCCAGAAAAGCCCTGTGTTCACACGTCGTCGCCACCTGGCCGCTCTCAGCGGCTTGATGTTTGTGCCGTTGCTGTCCGCCTGTGGCTGGTCGAGAGACCTGCCCATCGCGGTGGCGGCGCACGTCTGGGTGGGTTATGAGCCCATGTTCATGGCGCGCGACCGGGGTTGGCTTGACGCTGCACAGGTCGTTCTGCATGAAACCCATACGGCTGTTGAATCTGTCGCCGCCTTGCGTGCCAGCAAGGTGCAGGCGGCAGCGCTCACGCTGGATGAGGTTTTGGCTGCGCGAGCGAGCGGCCTGGACTTGGCAGTCGTTCTGGTCTTCAATGTGTCGATGGGGGCAGACATGCTGCTGGCGCGACCGGATATCCATCAATTGGCACAACTCAAGGGAGAGCGGATTGGCTACGAGGCCAGTTCGGTTGCCGAGGTGATGCTGGCTGAAATCCTGAAACGGGCTGGCCTGGTCCGGCAAGATGTCCGTCTGGTCAAGATCGCCATCGACGAACATATGACTGCATGGCAACAACACGGTGTGGAGGCCTTGATCACTTACGAACCCGTGGCTACGCAACTCATGGATCAGGGTATGGTGCGGCTGTTTGATTCCCAGCAAATACCTGACACCATTGTGGATGTCCTGGCGGTGCGACGTGATGTTCTGGATGGTGCCCATGCCAAGGCACTGAAGCATTTGGTCGCCGGGCATTTCAGGGCGCTTGACCACCTGACACGCAACCCGCAAGATGCTTCGTACCGCATGGCTCCCCACCTGAACCTGCCACCCAAAGAAGTTCTTTCGGCTTTCAAAGGCCTGATACAACCCACACCCACCCACAATCACCGGTTGCTGGCGGGGGACAAGCCGCAACTGCAGCCCATTGCCCAGCGGATCGCGGGTATTTTGCGCAACGCGGGCCTGATCACACCACAGGCTGATGGCCTCGACATCATCAATGGTGCTTACCTGCCATCGCAGGGAACGCCATGAGTTTGCGACGCTGGTTCAACTGGGTGGTTGTGCTGATGTGCCTGCTTGGAACAGGTGTGTTTTGCGGCACGGCGCAGGCTGCGGAGCCAGTGAGGATTGCTGTCCTGGCAATTCGATCCAAGCCCCAGACCTTGAAGCAATGGCAGCCACTGGCCGCAGCACTCAAGGCGGCGATACCGGAGCGCGATTTTGAGGTGCAGGTTTACACCCTGCGTGAACTGGACGAAGTGGTCGCCAGCCGAACGGTTGATTTTGTGCTAACCAATCCGGGGCACTATGTGCTTCTCTCCGAGCGCAGCAACTTACAGGCGGCATTGGCCACGTTGCTCGCGAGCGAAAACGGCCAGGAAACCGCCGCCTTTGGTGGGGTGGTGTTTACCCTAGCTGATCAAAAGGATGTGAGTTCTCTCGCTGACATCCTCGGCAAAACCGTGGCGGCGGTTGATCAGGAATCCATGGGCGGCTACCAGGCACAGGCCTATGAGTTGCTGCAAGTTGGGGTGCGCGTCCAGCAGGACAACGATGTGACGTTCATCGGTGGTTCGCATGACATGGTGGTTGAGACCGTCCTGAACCATCGGGCCCAGGTTGGTTTTGTTCGCAGTGGCGTGCTGGAAGCCATGTCACGCGATGGAAAGCTGGATCTGAATCGCGTGCGCATACTCAATGCGCAGAATCTAAGCGCATTTCCGGTCAAGTCGTCCACCGCACTCTACCCGGAGTGGCCGTTTTCCTACCTGGGGCACGTGGATAAAAATTTGGCACGGCAAGTGGTTGCTGCATTGTTTTTGATAGCGCCAAATTCATATACAGCAAGGGCTATAGGAATTAATGGCTTTGCGGTTCCCGCAGACTACAGTCCGGTGACAGACATGATGCGCGAATTGCGCCTGCCACCCTTTGACGTGGTGCCAGCCTTCACCTGGCGCGATGTGCTGGCGCGATACCAATGGCCCTTGGCAGGGGCGACCGTGGCTTTGGTTCTGATCCTGTTGCTGGGCTTGCGTTTGTGGTTGACCGGCAAGCGGCTGCGCGCAGAACAAACCCAAGTGTTGGCACAGCAGGCGGCGCTTGCAGAGAATGAACTGCGCTGGAAGTTGGCCGTTCAGGCGACGGGTGGCGGCGTGTGGGACTGGAATCTATATACCAACAAGCTCTATCGATCCGACGAAATGCTTCGCATGTTGGGCTTCACGCCGGGGCAGATGGACGATACCCCTGATGCGTGGGCTAGCTTGCTGCACCCCGATGACCGTGAACATTCCTTGTCTATGGTGCAGGACTGCCTGGACGGGCGCAGCAATTTTTATGTCTGTGAGCACCGTGTGATGTGCAAAGACGGCCGCTACAAATGGCTGCTGGCGCGTGGTCAGGTGGTGAGCCGAGGTCCGGACGGTGAGCCCTTGCGCATGATTGGTATTGACGCAGAAATCACCGAACGCAAGGCCGCAGAGGGCAAACTGCAATTGGCGGCCAGTGTGTTCAATGCGGCCCGCGAGGGTATTTTTTTTACCGATGCCGAAGGCAACTTCATCGAAGTTAATCAGGCCTTTACCACCATCACCGGGTACGAACGAGCAGATGTGATTGGCAAAAACCCGCGTTTGATGAGTTCAGGCCAGCAAAATGATGCATTTTTCGAAGCAATGTTCGCTGAACTGCAGGCCAAAGACCATTGGTGCGGAGAAATCTGGAATCGCCGAAAAAATGGCGAACAGTATCTGGAATTGGTCACTGTCACGGCGGTGCGCGATGCCAAACGGCAACTCATGCACTTTGTGGCCATGTTCTCAGACATCACCCAAATCAGAGAGCATCAAAAGCAGCTTGAGCGCATCGCCCATTTTGATGCCCTGACCAACCTGCCCAACCGAGCCTTGCTGGCTGACCGAATGCATCAAGCCATGGTGCAGGCCCAGCGGCGTGGGCAATTGTTGGCGGTGGCCTATCTGGATCTGGATGGTTTCAAACTGATCAACGACAAATATGGGCACGATGCTGGCGACCAGTTGCTGATCGCCGTCTCCAGCGCCATGAAACAGGTGCTGCGTGAGGGCGATACCCTGGCACGAATTGGTGGGGACGAGTTTGTGGCGGTGTTGACCGATTTTGTTGATACGCACGACTGCACGGCTACCCTGCAAAGGGTCTTGCTGGCGGCGGCACAGCTTGTGCATTTGGGTGGGTTTGATTTACAGGTTTCTGCCAGCCTGGGCGTCACTTTTTACCCGCAGGCTGACGAGGTGGATGCGGATCAATTGATGCGCCAGGCTGATCAAGCTATGTACCAGGCCAAACTCGCTGGCAAGAACCGCTTTCACGTCTTTGACACGGCCAACGATCGCCAGACCCGTGGGGCGCACGAACGCATAGACGAAATGGTGGCCGCGCTGGACCGTCATGAATTCCGTTTGTTTTACCAACCCAAAGTGAATTTGCGCACCGGTCAGGTGGTGGGTGCGGAGGCGTTGATCCGCTGGCAACACCCGGAGAAGGGCTTGCTCAGCCCAGCGCTTTTTTTACCGGTGATTGAAAACCATACGTTCAGCATCTCGCTGGGCGACTGGGTGATCGAAGCGGCGCTGGACCAAATGGCCCAATGGCGGGTCGATGGATTGGTGCTGCCGGTGAGTGTGAATGTCAGCGCACGACAGTTGCAGTGTGAGGACTTCGTGGACAAACTGCGCCTGGCACTTGACCTCCATCCGACGGTAGCGCCCAGTTTGCTGACCCTGGAGGTGCTGGAAACCAGTGTGATTGACGATTTGGCAAGCACCGGACAGCTGATTGCCGAAGCCGCACGGCTAGGGGTGTCCTTTTCACTGGATGACTTTGGTACCGGCTATTCCTCGCTGACGTATTTGAAGCATTTGCCAGTTCGGGAAATCAAGATTGACCAAAGTTTTGTGCGCGACATGCTCGACGACGATGACGATCTGGCGATATTGCAGGGGGTGATCTCTTTGGCGCACGCGTTCAAGCGCGAGGTGATTGCAGAAGGTATGGAAACCATGGCCCATGGCGTTCGACTGCTGCAACTGGGCTGTGAACTTGCGCAAGGCTATGGCATTGCCCGGCCTATGCCCGAACAGGACATTCCGAACTGGGTAGCCACCTGGAAGCCAGATCCGGCCTGGCAAGCTTCAATCCATCTTGAACACCACCTAAGTCAAAAATTTGCGGAAATTCTCTGAAACCATTGCAGCTTGTTAGGGTTGGAAACAAGGTGTAAGCAAGGGTTTATACCTAGTTCAAATGGATATGATGGGCGGTCTCGACTTTGGAAATGACATAGGCGATGACCACACTGACTTTGAACGAAAAGAACCCTCGAATTGCATGCTACAAAGTCCCCGCGGACACATTGGCACTTTGCGCTCTGCTGCTTGTTGTGGCTGGCTTGATTCGATTCCTCGGCAATGATCGAGCACACCAAATAGCAAACGGTGCCCTGTTCTTGCTCACGGTCTTCACTGCGTTTGACTTTCTCATCGCCTTTGCCAGACCGAACTCCATCACGGGTGGCGCGAAGCTCGGAACAATTACCTTGGCTGGGTTTGCTGCACTTGGACTGGTTGTTATTCATTGATGCCGTAGAAGTCTGAGCGCCAGAAGTTACTCAACAAGCGCGGCGATGACGATTGGCAGGGGCCAAGTCGGCCGGTTGTGGTGAGTGCTTCCATCAGCGCCAGTATCAATGATGAGGCGATGGCGGCTGCGCTGCGATCAATGCGGCCCATCCAAATGAACCGGTTATCACCAACGACATGCCTGTTGATCGACGTGTTCACCCTTGGCTTGTCGCACCCTGCGAGGTGGCAAAGTTGCAGCGTATCATTTACGCCGATCAGCCACATTGACAAACCTTGACAAAAATTGGTTTGCCCTAGGGAGACGCACCTATGAAAGCTGCTGCCAGCTACTTTGAAGCCATCTTGAATGCGACCACAGAAAGTGTTTTTCTGGTGGATGCCAACGGCTTGGTGCTGACCGTCAATGAAATGGCCGCATCGCGCCTGAACCACAGCCGTGCCGAGATGGAGGGTAAGTGCATTTTTGATTTTTTCCCCCCAGAAGTGTCGGAGAGCCGGCGAATGCACCTGACGCAGGTGGCGCAGAGCGGCGTGCCAAGGTACACCGAAGATCAGCGCGGTGAACGGCATTTTTCCATGAATTACTACCCCATCAAGGAGCCCGGTGGCGGGGTCGAGATGGTCGCGGTCTATGCCACCGACATCACCGTACGCAAGCTCGCGGAACAGGCCATTAGAGATTCGCAGGAACGGTATCGCCGTTTTGCGGACGAGCTGCCGCTTGGAATTGTGATCACACAAGACGGTCTGATCAAATACCTGAACTTAAGCGCCGCACAAATGTTTGGATGCGAGGCACGGGAGCTTTTCGAGAAACCGTTTTTGCCCCTGGTCTGCGATTCAGACCAGCCGCGGGTACTTGCCCTGCACCAGCAGCGTATGCGTGGTGAGGAAATAGCGGCCAATTACGATATTGGCATCATCCGCAAGGATGGCGCGTTGCGTCAGTGGAGCATGCATGTCAGCACCATCGAGTGGGGTGGCAAACCCTGCGCCTTAGGAAGCTGCATTGATATCACCGAGCGTCGCGCCCGCGAACAGGAACTGCATCTGACGCAGCAGCGCTTGACACTGGCACTGCGCGCCGCATCTGCAGGGCTGTGGGACTGGACGCTGAGCGATGACTCCATGTACTGGTCAGCCGAGATGTGCGCGCTTTTTGGACTCGACTGCCAAGCCACAGCGGTGACGCTCGATAGTTGGCGCCAAGCCGTGCACCCCGACGATCTGGAAGCCGCGCGCGCTCGTATTTTCGAAGCCATCAACAATGCCGCACCACTTGCAAGTGAATACCGGATCGTTCTGCCGAACGGGCAGATCCGATGGATTGTTGCCTATGGCAATGCCACGTACGACGCAGACGGCAGAGCCGTGCGGATGAGTGGAATTTCGGTCGACATCAGCGAACGCCATCGCCTTGAAACCGCCTTGCGCGAAAGCGACGAGCGTTATCGCATGGCCTTCATGGCCAGCCCCGATTCGGTAAACATTACCCGCCTAGCGGACGGTTGTTATCTGGAGGTCAGTGATGGCTTCGTTCACACGACCGGATGGACCCGTGAGGAGGTGATTGGCAAGACGTCCACCGAGCTTGGATTGTGGGCCAACCCGGGGGATCGCCAGCGTGTCGTTGAATTATTGCAACGCGATGGGTTTTACCTGGACCAGGAAATCAGCTTTCTGGCCAAAGACGGCCATGTCATTGAAGGCCTGATGTCAGGACGTGTGATGACGATCGGCGGCGAAAGTTGTTTACTCTCAGTGACACGCGACATCACCAAGCGCAAGCACGCAGAGCGTGCATTGAAGGAGACCAAGGATCTGACCGAAGCCATCGTTGAGAACGTCCCATTGATGGTTTTTCTCAAGGATGCGGCAGACCTGCGCTTTGTCCTTTTCAACCGCGCTGGTGAAGAATTGACTGGGATCAAACGCGACGACCTGCTGGGCCACAACGACAACGACTTCTTTCCCCCAGAGCAGGCTGCCCACTTTATGACCAAGGATCGCGAGGTGCTCGCCTCTGGCACGGGTGTTGTAGACATCATGGAAGAACCGATACAGACGGTCGACAGGGGGCAGCGCTTGCTTCACACGCGCAAGGTGGTCATTCATGGGGCCAACGGCGCTGCCAAATACCTGCTGGGGATTTCCGAGGACATTACGCTGCGCAAAGCCGCCGAAGATGAAATCAAGAGCCTGGCCTTTTATGACCCACTAACGCAATTGCCCAACCGCCGCCTGCTGATCGACCGGCTGACCAAGGTGCTGGCAGCGAGCAGTCGCAGTGGCAAGCAAATCGCCCTGTTGTTCATTGATCTGGATAACTTCAAGTCCTTGAACGACAACCTTGGTCACCAGGTGGGAGACCAATTGCTACAGCAAGTCACGGCGCGCCTGTTGGCGTGCGTTCGCCAGGGGGACACGGTGGCGCGCCTCGGCGGCGACGAGTTTGTGGTGCTGCTCGAGGACCTCAGCAGCGAGCCCATGGAAGCGGCGAAGCGGGCAGAAACGGTAGGTCGACAGATTCTGCTGACACTCAATCAGATCTACCACCTGAACCATGACGACCACCACAACACCGCCAGCATCGGTATCACGCTGCATACCGACCAGCAGGAATCCATCGACGGGATGTTGAAGCGTGCCGACCTGGCGATGTACCAGGCCAAAGCGGGGGGCGGCAACTCCCTGCGCTTTTTTGATCCCACCATGCAGGCCAGCGTGACACATCGTGCCAAGCTTGAGGCCGACTTGCGTGAGGCAATACCCAAGAATCAGCTCAGTCTGCATTACCAACCGCAAGTGGACAGCCGTGGGAAGGTGTTTGGTGCAGAGGCCTTGTTGCGCTGGCAGCACCCTGGACGCGGCCTGGTGCCACCCCTGGATTTCATTGGGTTGGCAGAGGACAACGGCATGATCATGGCCATTGGCACTTGGGTGCTGAAATCGGCTTGCACTCAATTGGCGTTGTGGGCACAACAGCCCGAATTGGCGCATCTCACCTTGGCGGTCAATGTCAGTGTCCGCCAGTTTCACCATGCTGACTTTGTCACTGAGTTGCTGGCCGTGATCGAGGACACCGGTGCCAATCCGCATCGGCTCAAGCTGGAATTGACCGAGAGTGTGATGGTGCGCGATGTCGAGGAACTGATTGCCAAGATGTCGGCGCTCAAGGCGCGCGGCATCGGATTTTCGCTGGATGACTTTGGCACGGGCTATTCGTCACTGCAGTACCTTAAGCGTTTGCCGCTGGAGCAGCTCAAAATTGACCGAGGTTTCGTGCGAAACATCACCACCGATCCCAATGACGCGGCGATTGCCAAAATGGTCATTGCGCTGGCCAAGAGCATGGGCCTTGACATCATTGCTGAAGGGGTGGAATTGCAGACCCAAGCCGACTTTTTGGCGCGTCTGGACTGCCATGCGTATCAGGGTTTTCTGTTTGGTCGACCGCTTGCGCTGGACAGTTTTGAGGCGGTTGCGCGGCGTGAAGGAAAGGATTCTGGCGGTGCGTTCGATGCTTGACCGGTGCATGGATTCGTGCCCCCGGTGACTTGAAAGCGGGCGCTTGCGATCGACTTTTTGTCGCCTACCAGTCTTCCTTCACCGCCAATACCGCATCCCGGCCCGCGG
>CAIOAQ010000461.1 GCA_903856025.1 uncultured beta proteobacterium | reverse complement strand
TGAACTGGCTGGCCCACAGGTGTTTACGTTGAAAGAGCTGGTGCAATTGGCGGCACAACTCAGCGGCATCTGTGACGGACGTGGTCGCCCGGTGCTGCCTTTTCCTGCGTGGGCGGGCAGACTGCAGGCCAGGTTGATGGGTTTGGCCCCCGGCGAGCCTTTGATGAGCCTGGACAATCTGGATTCCATGAAGGTTGATAACGTCGCCAGCGGTAAATTCCCTGGCTTGACTGCGCTGGGTATTCAAGCCGCAGCCTTGGAGCCGATTGCGCGCACTTACCTGTCGCATGCTTGAACTGAGGGCGTAAAAAAAGCGCAGGCCGTTGCAGCCTGCGCCTTGTTCGTGTGGCAAAAAATTACTTTTTGCCGTTGGACAGACTCATGAAGTCGCCGCCCGTACCCAATGACAGCAGGCCACTCTTTGCGTACATGCCCAGCTTGGCGCGGGTGTCCACAATGTCCAGGTTACGCATGGTCAGTTGGCCAATGCGGTCGGCGGGCGAAAACGGTGCGTCTTCCACCTTTTCCATGCTCAAGCGTTCAGCCGCATAGGTCAGGTTGGGGCTTTCGGTGTTGAGCAGTGAATAATCATTGCCGCGACGCAATTCCAGCGTCACGGTGCCGGTGATGGCACTGGCGACCCAGCGTTGCGCCGTTTCGCGCAGCATGATGGCCTGTGAGTCAAACCAGCGGCCCTGGTACAGCAGGCGGCCGAGTTTGCGGCCGTTGTCACGGTATTGCTCGATGGTGTCTTCGTTGTGGATGCCGGTGACCAGCCGCTCGTAGGCGATGAACAACAGCGCCAGACCGGGCGCTTCGTAGATGCCGCGGCTCTTGGCTTCGATGATGCGGTTTTCGATCTGGTCGCTCATGCCCAGGCCGTGGCGGCCACCGATGCGGTTGGCTTCCAGAATCAGGCTCACCAGGTCGGGGTATTCGACACCGTTCAGAGCAACGGGGCGGCCTTCTTCAAAGCGCACGCTCACTTCTTCGGCCAAGACCTGGCAGTCGTCTTTCCAGAAAGGCACACCCATGATCGGGTTAACGATGCGGATGCCGCTGTTGAGAAACTCCAGATCCTTGGCCTCGTGCGTGGCACCGAGCATGTTGGAGTCGGTGCTGTAGGCCTTTTCGGCGCTCATTTTGTAGCCGAAGCCGTGTGCCGTCATGAAGGCCGACATTTCAGCGCGACCACCCAGCTCGTCAATGAAAGCCTGGTCCAGCCAGGGTTTGTAGATTTTGAGCGAGGGGTTGGTCAGCAGACCATAGCGGTAAAAGCGCTCAATGTCGTTGCCCTTGAAGGTGCTGCCGTCACCCCAGATGTTGACGTCGTCTTCCTTCATGGCCGACACCAGCATGGTACCGGTCACCGCGCGGCCAATGGGGGTGGTGTTGAAGTAGGTCACGCCAGCGGTACTGATGTGAAAGGCCCCGGCTTGCAGGGCGGCCAGACCTTCGGCAGCCAGTTGTTGGCGGCAATCGATCAGGCGGGCTTTTTCAGCGCCGTATTCCATCGCCTTTCGCGGGATCTCGTCGTAATCTGTCTCGTCGGGCTGACCGAGGTTGGCGGTGTAGGCGTAGGGCAGGGCACCCTTGAGCTTCATCCAGTGCAGGGCAGCGCTGGTGTCTAGCCCACCAGAGAAGGCGATACCGACCTTTTGGCCAGCGGGAATGTTTTGAAGGATGGTGTTAGACATTAAATTGACCTCTAGCCCTCGCAGAATGTGCGTGAGCAGCTATAAAAAACAAAGCTAAACGTTGACGTAAAAATTGGCGATTCAGCCGAAATGGCAGATGTAGTGGTAAGCC
>CAIOAQ010000460.1 GCA_903856025.1 uncultured beta proteobacterium | reverse complement strand
GCCCACGTCATTTGTCCGTTCAAGACCAGAATCCAAACTGGGACGCTGACTGCTGCCAACATTGCTGCAAGCAAGTAAAAAGGTCGAAATCCCAGCCTTAGCACCGGTAGGCCCTTGGGCGCCTTTGGTCGGGGCTCATCTATCCTGAACAGTGATGGGTTTGTCTTGGACACCGGTGTTTCTCCGATTGGGTGGTATGAATACTTGCAGATGGAACGCTGTGCGGCACACTACTCAATTGACCGCTGGCGGAAGTCCGTTGACAGACGTAGGCACTAGGTCGGCCAAGGTGACTGCATCTAGAACACCGAGGTAGCTTTGTGTAGCTTGATTCAAAACACCTTTGAGTCGGCAGTGCCCGCTCAAGCGGCACTGGTTCAGCGTGGGGTCAAAACACTCCACCATGGCGAAATCCGTCTCCATAGCGCGCACCACCTCACCAAGGGCAATATCTTTGGCGAGCACCAACAAGCGCAAGCCACCTCCGCGACCGCGTGTGGTTTCCAGCCATCCTCGGGCCGCGAGGTCCTGGACTATTTTGGTTAGATGACTGCGAGAAATGCCGTGACTGGCGGCGATCTCTGTGATCGTCACTGGTTGTACTCGGCCCTGGCTGGCGGCGCAGTACATCAGCACGCGCAGGGTGTAGTCGGTCCATTGGGTAAGGCGCATAGAAGAAGTGACTTGGTTAAAGATTCATGTGATGTGAATATTATCTGCTAAACTAACATGCATATTACATTCATCTTTAAAAGGACTGTCCATGAATGCTACGAAACACGTCAGTGAGTCACCGGCCAAGGTCATTGGCATTGATCAGCAAATCGGTCAAATTGCAGTCGCACTGCCTGGTGCCACGGCAGTTTTCAGGCGGTTAAAGCTTGATTTCTGCTGCGGTGGCCAAGTGAGTCTGCAGCAGGCTGCCTCTGCCAAGGGTCTGGACCCTGCAGCAGTGATGGCCGAACTGATGACACTGCAGACGGACACGGCCCCGCCGGAAGCGACAGAGCCTATAGCTTTGATTGAACACATATTGACCCGGTATCACGCGGTTCACCGCGAACAGTTACCTGAACTCATCCGGATGGCACGCCGGGTTGAAGCAGTCCATCGTGACAACCCATCGGTACCAGCGGGTTTGGCACAGTTGTTGGAAACTGCAGAGCAGGAAATGCTTTCGCATATGGCGAAGGAAGAAAATATCTTGTTTCCGATGCTGCAGGCCGGGGGCAATCCCTTTGTCAACCAACCCATCTCCATAATGCGTTCAGAGCATATTGACCATGGTGCCATGCTGGACCGATTGTTAGCACTAACCAATGACGCCACCCCACCGCAGGGTGCATGTAACACTTGGCGGGCACTGTACGCTGGGATTACCCAATTCCAGAACGATCTGATCAGCCACATTCATCTGGAAAACAATGTGCTTTTCCCGCAATTCGATGGCCGATCAATTCATTGAGTTCACGCGGGACACGCGCTTTGAAAAGCGTCTGCGCGAGCTAAAGACCATCCAAGTCATGATTGGCATGTATTGCCGTCACCATCATTTGGTTAGCGAGGGCTTATGCGACGATTGCACAGCCTTAGAAGACTACGCCAAACGCAGATTGGAACGCTGCGTTTTTGGCGATGCAAAACCCAACTGCGCCAAATGTGTCGTGCATTGCTACAGCAAAGATATGCGTGAGCAAGTCAGAATTGTGATGCGCTGGGCTGGACCGAGAATGTTGCTCAGGCATCCAGTACTAGGCATCCGGCATCTATTGGCTGATCACAAGAAAATTCCAGTGTTACCAACCAAGCGAACGGCGGACATCGCCACTGACAATTAAATGGCTTGCACCCCCGGCGAGGGCAGTTTGCCCTAGGTTAGAAGCTGCGTATTTACATTTAGTCCAGGCTGAAATTGACTACCTATTACCTGCCACCCGCCGGTGACTGCACTTGGTCAAGTCCGGCTGCCCCTTTTGGTGAAATCGCGGCGAGATAGCTGAAGTTGGCGTACCGGCGCCACTGTCAGGTATCGGGCAGGCAATTTGAATTTCTGTAGACCCGCTTTCGCGGCACACCTGTCTCAAACCTTTCCAACACCATCGTCAGCAATACGGATGGGATGCGGCCGATTGAGAGACCGCTTTATGGAACCTCGACAGTGAAAATATTTCCGTTGCCCTGAAGCAGCCACCCGGGAGCACCCGGTACTGGTC
>CAIOAQ010000459.1 GCA_903856025.1 uncultured beta proteobacterium | reverse complement strand
TGGTGCGCCTGTCGGTGGGCCTGGAAGACATCGCCGATGTATTGGCTGATATTGGGCAAGCACTGGATTGCACGATCTAATCAGGTGGAGACAGAGCTAAATATCTATCCACAAGTTTCTTCAATCTGAGTAGGTACTTCGATATGGATGAATCAACCGTTTACCCCTCACCCTGTGACACCGACCCGCAGGAAACCGCGGAGTGGCGGGATGCGTTCACTGCCCTGGTGGCAACCCAGGGTTCTGAGCGTGGCCGCTTCGTGCTGGACGAGCTGGCCCGCCAGGCTCGCACCCAGCGCGTGGGCTGGCAGCCTGAGCTGGCCACGCCATACGTCAACACCATCGGTGTCGATCAGCAACCGGTATTTCCGGGTGATCTTGCCATCGAAGAGCGACTGGCTTCGCTGATGCGTTGGAATGCCCTGGCCATGGTGGTGCGTGCCAATGAAGCCTATGGCGAACTCGGCGGCCACATTGCCAGCTATGCCAGTGCAGCAGATTTGTTTGAAACTGGCTACAACCATTTCTTTCAGGCCCGCAACGAAGCCACGGGCCATCTCGGCGACCTGGTGTTTTTCCAACCGCACAGTGCACCTGGCGTGTATGCCCGCGCCTTTTTGGAAGGCCGTTTGACCGCCGAAGACCTGGGCTACTACCGCCAGGAGTTGACGTCGCCGCAAGCGCTCACCGGACAGGGCGCACGCGGCCTGTGCAGCTACCCACACCCGTACCTGATGCCAGACTTCTGGCAGTTCCCCACAGGCTCCATGGGCATTGGTCCGATCAGTTCGATCTATCACGCACGCTTCATGCGCTACCTCACCCACCGCCAGTTGTTGGACTGTAGTTCGCGCAAAGTTTGGGGCGTGTTTGGCGACGGCGAGATGGACGAGCCTGAGAGCATGTGCGCACTGACGCTGGCCGCCCGTGAGGGGCTTGACAACCTGGTGTGGGTGGTCAACTGCAACCTGCAACGTCTTGACGGCCCGGTGCGTGGCAATGGTCGCATCATCGACGAATTGGAAAAGCTGTTCAGTGGCGCCGGTTGGAACGTGATCAAGCTGGTGTGGGGCAGCGACTGGGATGGCTTGTTTGCACGCGACCTGACCGGGGCACTGACCAAGGTGTTTGCCAACACCGTGGACGGCCAGATGCAAACTTTTGCCACCAAGGATGGGCGCTTCAACCGTGACAGCTTCTTTGGTCAGAGCGCAGAGTTGTCGCGCCTGGCACAAGGCCTGACAGATGACCAAATTGACCACCTTAAGCGTGGTGGCCACGATCTCGTCAAAATCCATGCCGCTTATGCTGCAGCTGCGAATCACAAAGGGCAGCCCACAGTCATTCTGGCGCACACCAAAAAAGGCTATGGCATGGGCGTGGCTGGACAGGGCAAGATGACCACGCACAGTCAGAAAAAATTTGATGAGACGGAATTGATCGCGTTTCGCAACCGATTCAACCTGCCCATGAGTGACGAACAGGTGAAGAACCTGGAGTTCTACAAACCTGATGATGACAGCGCCGAGATGCGGTACCTGCATCAACAGCGTCAAAAACTGGGCGGTTATTTACCCAAGAGGTGCACCGTCGCCCAGGTCATACCGGTGCCTGAGATCACCAGCTACGCCCAGTTTGCCCTCCAAGCCAATGGCAAGGAGATGAGCACCACCATGGCCTTTGTGCGCATGCTCGGCGGTTTGCTCAAAGATCCAGCGTTGGGACGGCGCGTGGTGCCGATTGTTGCCGACGAGGCGCGCACTTTTGGCATGGCTGCGTTGTTCAAGCAGGTGGGAATCTATTCCAGCGTTGGCCAGCGTTATGCGCCCGAAGACATCGGCTCGGTGCTGAGCTACCGCGAAGCGCTGGACGGCCAGATCCTCGAAGAAGGCATCAGCGAGGCCGGTGCATTGGCCAGTTGGACCGCGACTGCCACCAGCTACAGCGTGCATGGCCTGGCGATGTTGCCGTTCTACATTTACTACTCGATGTTCGGCTTTCAGCGGGTGGGCGACGCGATTTGGGCTGCAGCCGATCAGCGTGCGCGTGGATTCCTGCTGGGGGCCACATCAGGCCGCACCACGCTGGGCGGTGAAGGTTTGCAGCACCAGGACGGTACCAGCCACCTTGCGGCCGCCACCATTCCCAATTGCAAGGCCTATGATCCTGCGTTTGCAGGCGAGTTGGCCGTGATCATTGACCACGGCATGCGTGAGATGCTCGTGGAGCAAAAAGACGTTTTCTACTACGTCACCATGATGAACGAGAACTACGCGCAGCCAGATTTACCCGAGGGTGCCTGCGCCGACGTCATCTGTGGGTGCTACAAATATGCAAGCTACAAAGCCAGCATCGACGAGGGACAGAGCCAAGAAAAGCTTATAAATGTGACGCTGATGGGCTCCGGGGCCATTCTGATCGAAGCGGTTAAGGCTGCTCAGATATTGGCGGCTCAGGGTGTGGAAGTCGATGTGTTCAGCGTCACCAGTTGGAGCGAACTCGCCCGCCAAGGACAGGTGAGTTTGGGTGCGGATGGTTCGGTGCCTTTCATCGCACAGCAGTTGTGCCGTAGCGCTGGCCCCATCATTGCCGCCACCGACTATGTGCGCGCCGTGCCTGAAAGCATACGTGCCTATCTTCCCGCCGGGCGCAGCTACGTCACGCTGGGAACGGACGGCTTTGGCCGCAGCGACACGCGGGCCGCGCTGCGCGGCTTCTTTGGGGTGGATGCAGCGAGTATTGTGAGTGCGGCCCTGGGTCAGCTAGCCTGACAACCGCCGAGTGTTGCTGCCGACGCCCAATTGACCAAGTTCCCACAAAACAACTCAAAAACTTAGCCATATGGCTAGGTTTCTTGAATTTCCGAACGTGACAATAGCAGCTGTTATGTGATAAGCCAGTGATAGATTTACTCGACTGCTGACACCGAATCAGCCGCCGCTTACCCTTGGGGCTTCACAACCGGTCCCACAACCCCCTCCAAGTTTGAAACGATCGCTTTGCGATACTCAGATACATAAAAATCGACTGCCTTGTCTTGCTCGGTACCGTTGTGGGACAAGAAGTTGAAGGCGTTGTAACGACCAGCTGCAAACAAGATGGCGGCACTGACTTCTCCGTCGAGACCCCCTTCAGCCAACTGGTTGGCAAGGTCAATGAATTTATCAACAAGCTTAAGAAATTCTGGTGGATATGCCATAGCGGTCGTTCCTTCTATTTTTGTAAATTGATGCCATCGATCACTGGACTATAGCAATCAAATTGCCCCCTCACGTTCCGTGGGTATCCCACCAAGCGTCAATTTCGAACCAATAAAAATAATTTATCGAGGTGGCGTATGCATCTTTGGGAGATGACGACAATCCTTGCGCATTCAAACAACTTTTCTTCAATCGACTCATGCCAACCGACACGCTACTAACACTCAAGCTACCCGAGGGCTATTCCTTTTCCGATCTCAATCTGCGCCGTTGTGACTCTAACTCCATTGAGTTGGACATGAATTTGGTAAAACTGATTTGTAAGTTGAACGCACTGGACTTTGAGAAAGTTCTCCAAAACCCAGGCCCAGTGGTCACGAGCATCCTCACAATTTGGTACAAGCGTCATCTGGCGGAAGGTGGGCAGCCAGATACATTGATGGACGACCTGAAGTCGGACAGCAAAAATCAAGCTGATCATCCGAAACATGCCTGAGGTTTTCAATTTGGCCGGTGCTCGAAGCGAAATACTGGAATGCTGCCGTGGCCCCACGTTTGCGACTGTTTGAGGGAAACCGTGCCGGAAGGGTAGCCGCTGGAGTTGTGCTCCAGTATCTGGAAGA
>CAIOAQ010000458.1 GCA_903856025.1 uncultured beta proteobacterium | reverse complement strand
CTATGGACAAGCGTGCGCAAGCCACGAAGGATTTGTACGCCGCGCTCACACCAGAACAGCAAAAGATGTTTGATGAGTTTTCCATGAGAGGGCACGCCGGCCCTGGTGCCGAGCATGGCAAACACCCCATGAATCCGCCTAAACAATAAGTTGTCAGCACAAGACGGGCCATTTCAAAAGCACGGCCCGCGTCCCTCGCAAGGGGTACGCGGGCCGCTTCGTTCTGTGGCAAAAGGCATTTAACCCTGTCACACCGGGGATGTCCACGCTGTTGTAAGCTCAGCGCTTTGATGGATGCTTGTTGAACCGCTGCGACCCGAAAGACACTTTATGTTTGGTTATACCGAAGAACAAATCACCGCTTTTGGCATGACCTTTGGTGTCGGTGGCCTGATGCTCTACATGCTGTTCATCATTGCCCAATTGGCATGGGAATCCAAGGCTGGCAAGTTCGGTTTCTTTGTCATGATGCTGGGGCTGGCTTTTGGCATGGTCGGTTTTGTGGCCAAGTTCCTGATCCAGTCGTTCATGAACATCAAATAAATCGATCAGCCAAACGGGCGCACACCAATCAGCCAGCCGTGCAGCCACAGGGTAACGGCCAGCCAGAGCGCCAACCCCATGGCGACCGTGATACCCGTGGCGCCGCTTTGCCCAGCCGGGTAGCGGGTGCCCTCCAACCGGTCACGACGCCTGGCAGCCACAAAACTCAACACCGCCCAGACCAGAAATGCGCCAAACAACACCAGGTGCCCCACATTGCCGTTGGCCAGCAGGTGTGCGAATGCCCATAGCTTGACTGCAGCGGCCATCGGGTGATGCACACGCGCCTTGATCTGGTTGCCTGGCACGTACGCAGCGGCCAACAGCACAAAGGCCAAAAAGGTCAGCAAAGACGCCGCGTGGCGCAGTCCCACGGGTGGGTGCCAGACTTCTACCGGTGATTGCCTCACTTGGCCAAAGCCCCAGACGATCAAGGCAAAGCCCATCAGCGACAGCAGTGCATACGCGGCGCGCCAAACCTGTGGGCCCCACGCACGGCGACAACGGGTGCGCCAGTCATTGGCAAAAATCCGCACTGAATGCACACCCAGAAACAGCACCAGCCCTGTCAGTAAATAGCCCATGGCTGACTACGCCCCCAGCACGCGATTTTTGCCCGCCCGCTTGGCCAGGTACATGGCGTGGTCGGCACGTTTGATGGCGTCGGCTCCGCTTTCGTTGGGGGTCAACTGGGCAACGCCGGCGCTGAAGGTGATCAGCACTTTTTCGGTGCCAGCCAGGAAGAAGCGTTTGGTCAATTCACGCTGCAGGCGTGTCATCGCTTCAATCCCCTTTTCAAGTGGGGTGTCGGGCAGCAAGATAACAAATTCTTCGCCACCGTAGCGTGCCAGTGAGTCTTGCGGGCGCATCACTTCGCGAGCCACGCTTGCCAGGTGTGCCAATGCCACGTCGCCAGTGGCGTGACCCAGGGTGTCGTTGAGTTTTTTGAAGTTGTCGATGTCCAGTAAAGACACACACAGCAGGGTGTCGGTTCGTTTGACCTTGGAGATTTCGCGGTTCACCGCCTCGTCCAGGCCTTGACGGTTGAGTGCGCCCGTCAATGGATCGTGGCGGGCCTGCGCGCTCACACGGTCGAGTTCCTGGTGTAGTTTGACGATTTCGCTCTCGGTAGATTCCACCTTTTTCCTCATGTCCTGCAAACTGTCACGGGCGATCAAGCTGTCTTGTGCCATGTGTCGGGTGGCGGACACCACTTCCTTGAGCACAGGTGCGATTTCTTCGATGGTCTTGGCTTGTTCTATCAGGCGCGCGCTGGACTCCATCTGGTTGTGAAAACCGCTGGTGGATTCGGTCATCGACGCCAAACGGTCGATGAAGGTTGCCAGCATCTGGCGCATGTCCTCCTGCGCCTGAACCACCCGGCTTTTGGCCTCGGTCTGCTTGAAGATCACGTCTTTAAGCCGCTGCTCTACTTCGTCGAGCTGGCGCAGGCTCAAGGGCGGAACACAGACGGCCATCAGCGCGTCAGCTTGGCCTTTAAGCCAGCCGTCATCGATGCTCAAGTGGCTGATGTTTTCAATGATCAGGTGCAACAACTTGATCAACATGGCCTTGATTTCTGCCTGGTCTTCGGCCGCAAACGACAAGCGGTGGCTGTAGTTGGACAGCAGTTGTTTGACCTCAAAGGCGTTGGCCTCGGGCTGGCGCAGCGCTTTGACCAGGGTATTGGTTTGCTCTGTGAAACGGTCGTCGTCCCGACCAAAGGCGGGCTGGGCGTATTCGATCAGGCGGGCGATTTGACCAAAAAAATCAACGGTCAGCGCAGGGGCTGAAAGCACGGGCTCACTGATCACGGGTGTGCCTGCCACCGACTTGGGTGCGTCAGGTGTGGGACTGTCTACCAGGGGGATGCCCGCAGTGGCGCTGGGTGCGGGTGCCGCCGGGCTGAAACCGCCATAGGCCATCAAGGCGTTTTTGACACCTTCCCAATTGAGTTGGTTGATGGCCGATTCGAGCAGTCCGCGCTGCCTTTGCTGGCCTGGCGTTTTGGTGGGCAAGGCCAGCGCAATGTCACGCAGCCGGTCCGCAGGAAACGCCGGCTCGTTGGGCAGCTCCCCAATCTCGTTGTAAACCCGCTGGTAATTCAGGGGCGTAGGTGAAAGCTTCCGCACGGTGAGCTGTTTGAGCGTTTCACGTGCGATTTCAAACGGTTTTTTATCAGTCATGGTACTCAGTCACTATGCTAATAGAAGCACCAAGCCCTTTAAAACAAAGGGCTATAGGCATAAGTTATCAAATAAATGCTTTGTCATTTACCGCAAATCAAGCACTTGGCGTCGCCGCTGCCACAGTGGGTGGAGCAGCCGCGACAAAGTGACCGTATTGTGCACACACCAGCGACAAAGTCATTGCATGCTCGGCTTCATAGCCGCACGCTTTGATGGTTTGCTTTGATTTGGAGTCGTCGGTGCGCCAATCAAGCTGTGGTGCCGATCAAGGGTTGACCTCTCACCAGAGAGTCGACCACTGGTGCAAAGGAATTTTGCTTTGCCAATTTTTAGCGCTGCAACCCAGTGCAAATGCACTGCAAACATTCGATACATTTGCCTCGAATTTTTGAAACAGTCCGCTGCCATTATTCCGGTGTGAAGGGTTGCCTTTGACTGTTCCAACCCGTGTCCAAGCGTGTTTCACTGGGTACTTTGTTATCTGCGTACAGCTCGTCATGGATAAATCGTGCTCAGCTTCCTCAACTTCATGGTGAAGGACCATCGCGGCGGCAAAGTTGCTCGGTTTCACTTGTTTCTTCTCTTACGTATAGAAAGTATTTCAATGTCTGCATCCAATGGCGCCTTAGCCAACCCTGCTCCCCTTGGCCTTCTTGGCTTTGGCATGACAACCGTGCTGCTGAATATTCACAACGCTGGCTTTTTTCCGATGACCAGCATGGTCCTGGCGATGGGCATCTTCTACGGCGGTATGGCGCAGTTGATTGCGGGCATAGAAGAGTGGAAGGTGGGCAATACTTTCGGCGCGACTGCTTTTACCTCCTACGGCTGTTTCTGGCTGACGTTGGTTGCCATAAGCGCCCTTCCAAAGCTCGGGTTTGCTGCAGACAGCGGCACTTCAATGACCGCGTATCTGATGGTTTGGGGCATCTTTACGCTGTTCATGTTCATCGGCACATTGAGGTTAAGCCGCACGCTGCAGGTCATCTTCGGTTCGGCCTTTGTACTGTTCTGCATGTTGGCTTATGGGAAGTCCACTGGCAACGAAGAAGTAATTCGCCTGGCTGGTTTCGAAGGCATCTTCTGCGGTGCCTCGGCCATGTATGGCGGGCTTGCGCAGATCCTGAACGAACTTTATGGCCGTTCCGTCATGCCACTGGGGGCCCGTAAGGCCAAGTGACCTTTGAATGCCCATGGTGTTCGCTCTGGAACGCGGTGTTCTTGCAATGTCAGCCCGCGTCAGGCAGAAGGGCTTAACATTGTCAGTTGCTGAGTACAACCGAACCAGCAGTTGATTTGTTTTTATCCTAGGAGTTTTCTGATGAATAAAGAAGTGGTCGTTTTAAGTGCAGCCCGTTCTGCCATTGGCGCATTCGGCGGATCCCTGGCCAACATGGAGCCGCCTGAATTGGCTGGCATCGTGATGAAAGAGGCCATTGCCCGCTCTGGGGTCGATCCTAAACAAATTGGCAATGCGGTGGTTGGCCACTGCATTCCGACCGATTCCCGCTACGCCTACGTCTCGCGCGTCGCCTCGATCCAGGCCGGCTTGCCAATGGACTCCATCGCCATGCAAGTCAGCCGTTTGTGCTCCTCCGGACTGCAAGGTATTGTGACGGCAGCACAAAACATCATGTTGGGTGATTTTGATTACGGCATCGGTGGCGGTGTCGAGGTCATGTCACGGGGCAGCTACATGATGCCGGCTTTACGTTCAGGCGCCCGCATGGGTGACACCAAGGCCATCGATATGATGGTTGCGGTGCTGACCGATCCGTTTGGTGTGGGCCACATGGGCATCACTGCCGAAAATCTCGCTACCAAGTGGAATATCAGCCGTGAAGACCAGGACGCCTTTGCCTGTGAATCACAGCGCCGTGCCGCTGTGGCGATTGCCGAAGGCCGCTTCAAGTCCCAGATCGTTCCGATCGTCCAGCAGACGCGCAAAGGTGAAGTCGTGTTTGACACCGATGAGCATGGCAAGGCCAATACCACTATGGAATCTCTGGCCAAAATGAAGCCAGCTTTCAAGAAAGACGGTACCGTCACCGCGGGAAATGCTTCTGGCATCAACGATGGCGCAGCCTTTTTCGTGCTGGCAGCAGCCGACGTCGCCGCCAAAGCGGGTCAAACGCCAATGGCCCGCATCGTTTCTTATGCGATCGCCGGTGTGCCAAACGAAATCATGGGTGAAGGCCCGATCCCGGCCACCAAACTGGCGCTCAAAAAAGCCGGTTTGACACTTGACCAGATCGACGTCATCGAAGCCAATGAAGCATTTGCCGCGCAGGCGATTGCCGTCAATAAGGGGCTCGGTCTGGATCCGGTCAAGACCAATCCCAACGGCGGTGCGATTGCACTGGGTCACCCAGTGGGTTGCTCGGGCGCCTTCATTGCGACCAAAGCGGTGTATGAACTGCAACGTACCGGTGGCAAATATGCGCTGGCCACCATGTGCATTGGCGGCGGTCAGGGTATTGCCGTGATTTTCGAACGCATCTGATTGCGATCATCCTTCAACCGCGTCGCTGCCAAGTCCGCCGACGCGGTTTGATCTTTTGTTTTACTGGAATTTTTCAAGATGGAAATTAATACTGTTGGCATCATCGGTGCTGGAACCATGGGTAACGGCATTGCGCAGGCCTGTGCAGTGTCTGGCATCAAGGTCATCATGGTCGATATTTCCGAGGCTGCCGTGGCCAAGGGCATCGCCACAGTGACGTCCAGCCTGGAAAGGTTGATAAAGAAGGAAAAAATCAGTGTCGTCGAACGCGACGCAGCGCTGGCTCGCATTCAGGGCAGCACAAGCTATAACGACCTGAAACCAGCCCAACTGGTCATCGAGGCCGCGACAGAAAATTTCGACTTGAAGGTCAAAATTCTCAAGCAAATCGATGCGATCGTTGGGTCGGATGTCATCATCGCCTCCAACACCTCTTCAATCTCTATCACCAAGTTGGCTGCGGTGACCAGCCGCGCCGAACATTTCATCGGCATGCATTTCTTCAATCCGGTGCCGATGATGGCGCTGGTGGAAATCATTCGTGGCCTGCAAACCAGCGATGCCACACACGATGCTGTGCACGCCATGGCCAAAGTCTTGGGCAAGACACCGATCACTGTGAAAAATGCACCGGGCTTTGTCGTTAATCGGATTTTGGTGCCGATGATCAATGAGGCATTTTTCGTGCTGGCAGAAGGCCTGGCGATGCCTGAAGACATCGATGCCGGCATGAAGCTGGGCTGTAACCAACCGATTGGTCCGCTGGCCTTGGCCGATATGGTTGGGCTGGATGTTTGTCTGGCCGTGATGGAGGTCTACCTGAGCGAGTTTGGCGACAGTAAATACCGCGCCTGCCCCTTGCTCAAGGAAATGGTGGCCGCCGGTCGTCTGGGTCGAAAAACCGGCCAGGGCGTCTATCGGTATTAATTTGTCAGTTCGGGTGCTGTGACACCAAGCGTGCGGCTGCAACACCCCATTCTGAACTTCATGCCCGCTCAATTTTCAGGTGCGACGTCGCCAACCCAATACCAGCAAGAGTTTTTGCAGGCTGGGTTAGACCGGATCGATCAGGGATTGACGGTTATCGACGGTCATCTGAACATAGTGGCGTGGAACAAGGCTTTTTGGCGTCTTCTGGATTTTCCAGAAGACATGGTATTCATCGGCGCACCCTTCGAGTCATTCATGCGCTACAACGCCGAGCGCGGCGAATATGGGCCGGGTGATGTAGAGGAGCTCGTTGCCGAGCGCATGCAGCTTGCCCGTAGTTTTGTTCCGCATTACACCGAGCGTGCCCGACCTAACGGCCAGATTCTGGCTGTGCGGGGTGAGCCCTTACCCCACAACGGTTTTGTGACGTTGTACACCGACATCACCAGCACCCGACGCTTCCAACAACAAATCCAACAGCAGAATGCCGAGTTGGAGGACCATGTCGCCCAGCGCACCAAAGAACTGAAGGCCACCAATCAGCGACTCATCGTGGCGGACGAAGCTAATCAACGCATTACTGCGGCGTTGCGCCGAAGTGAAGAGAATTTGCGCGTGATCACCGATGCCGTTCCGGCGCTGATTGGCTACTTTGACCAGCAGGAAAACTACAGCTACTCCAACAAAGGGTATTCCGACTGGTTTGGGTTCACCAAGGAGGAAATGTGTGGTCGATCGATTCGCAACGTCGTCGGAGAAGAGGTTTACACCACTGTTTCAGGTTATGTGAAACAAGCATTGCAAGGGCAACGGGTCAGTTATGAGTACGCGATGCACCGCCCGGGGAGAGGGGTGGTTTATGCACGAAGCGAATTGGTGCCCGAACTGGACCCCAGTGGCCGTGTGGCGGGCTGTTTTGTTCTGTCAGTCGATATTACCGATCTCAAAAATACCCAGTCGGCACTGGTTCATGCACAAAAGATGGAGGCAGTTGGCCAACTGACGGGCGGGCTTGCGCACGACTTCAATAATTTGCTGACGGTTGTGATTGGCAATCTGGTGACCCTGCATGAGCGCTACCCCAACGATCCAGATATTTGTGAATTTGTTGTGCCGGCTCTGAAAGCATCGCGCAGGGGCGCAGCGCTGATCAAGCGATTGCTGGCGTTTGCTTCCAAGCAGCCGTTGGCACCAAGGGCTGTGAATATTGCGGATCTGGTGGCCGACACGATGATTCTGCTCAAACGCACACTGCCGGCAAACATCACCATCACCAGCAAACCATTGGATGAGCCCTTGATTGCCATGACCGATGCGCAGCAACTTGAAAACGCATTGCTCAACCTTGCACTGAACTCGCGTGACGCCATGCCCGATGGTGGGCAATTGGTGATTCAGGCGGTGCGCGTGCAGTTGGACATGGTGCAGGTGGCTGATTTTGATGTTGCACCGGGCTGTTACGTGGCCTTGAGTGTTTCCGACACCGGTACCGGCATGGACGCTGCCACACAGGCACGCGCCTCAGATCCGTTCTTCACCACCAAACGATTTGGATTGGGAAGCGGTTTGGGCCTGTCCATGGTCTACGGCTTTGCCAAACAGTCCGGCGGTGGTATTCGTATTCAGAGCGCATTGGGGGAAGGCTGCGCGGTCACGATGGTGCTGCCGTATGTTGGCGCCAATCTTGAAGCTGAGTCACTGACGCGCGCACACCATCGATCGGGCCGAAGGGGCGCAGAGCACCCCTTGGTCTTGCTGGTGGAAGACGATCCGGATGTGCGCCGCGTCATCCGGCTGCAACTCGTTGACTTGGGATACCCGGTGATCGAAGCTGACCATGCGGCGGATGCTCTGCTGCTGTTAGCCAGCGTACCGACGGTGGGCATCCTGATCTCAGACGTTGTGATGCCGGGCGGCATGGATGGGCAAACCTTGTGTCGCGAGGCGAGCTTGAATGCACCGAACGTGAAGACTTTGTTGATCAGCGGCTACGCGGCGTCACCCGAGAATGCGATCGGTCCGCCGCTGCTAAAAAAACCATTCACAGCCGCCGAGCTGCAACGGGCCTTGGATGGTCTAATTTCATGAACACGGGAATATCTCCTGCCCCAATGGAGCCGCGTTGCATCTATATTTTGGATGATGATCCTGACCTGTGCCGTCTGGTGAGCGGCACATTGCGGGAGTTTGGTTTCCAAACCTATGAATGTTGCAGCGCGGCGGCCCTGCGCAGCCTCTTGCTTTGGCGTGTACCTGATCTGTGCATCGTGGATCTCGGTTTGCCCGATGCAGATGGCTTGGATGTTGTGCGTGAACTGCAGGCACGCTATGACTGCGGTGTGATGGTGCTGACCGGGCGTGGTTATTTGAGTGACCGGGTCATGGGCCTGGAACTGGGGGCAGACGACTATATTGTCAAACCGTTTGAGCCTCGTGAATTGGTGGCACGTGTGCGCAGCATCTTGCGCCGTCATGACAAGTCCAACAACACACCAGCGGCCGAACATTCACAAATTGCAGAATTTTCCGGCTGGCGTTTCATGGCCGATTCCAACACCTTGTCCTCGCCGAGCGGGCAGCAATGGACGCTGAGCTCCGGTGAGTCACATATGCTGCTGCAGTTCTTGAAACGTCCAAATCGAATCCTGGATCGCGAGCAGCTGTGTGGTGATCGCGATCTCTCTCCTCTGGATCGGAGCGTGGATGTTCGGGTTTCCAGGCTCAGGCGCAAGCTCGAATCAGACCCTGAACACCCCAAAACCATCCGCACAGTCTACGGCGCAGGGTACCTGCTTGCTGTTGAGGTCAAGTGGGTGTAGGCGTCCAAACATCGCTCGACCGCTGAACAGGGTCACGTTTCGCACGGCAAAGTGACTCAGTCCTGTGTCGGGTGTTGTTTGAGCGGGCACGATCTGCAGGTTTAGGGGGCCGCAGCGCTGGCGCAAAAGCGCTGCAATCATTCGATACATTTGCCCCGAATTTTTGAAACAGTCCGATGTCATCATTCCGTTTGAGCTCTGGCAGTTTGTGTCCATGGACCATGGCACCGGGACGGACCACCTGCCGTACTTCGAGCACGCTGCCAATAGATACCGCCGCTAATGCGTTCTGTTCGAGTGCAAGAGGCACTTTTGCGACCGAGAATACCCATGACACCCCAAGACATCCTGTCCCAGTTCGGCCCCCGTGAATCCATGGAATACGACGTGGTCGTCGTCGGCGGGGGTCCCGCTGGCCTGTCCACCGCCATCCGTCTGAAGCAACTCGCCGCAGAAAAAGGCACCGATGTGTCGGTGGTGGTGCTCGAGAAGGGTTCCGAGCCAGGTGCCCACATCCTCTCAGG
>CAIOAQ010000457.1 GCA_903856025.1 uncultured beta proteobacterium | reverse complement strand
GTGGTCAGCACCGGTCTGACCACCCCCGACCCCGTGGCGCTGCACGCCGCCTTTGCCGATTTTGTACACCACGGCCACCCGGCCTGCGCCCTCGAAGCCTCGTCCATTGGCCTCGAAGAGCAGCGCATGGCGGGCACACAGATTCACACCGCGGTGCTCACCAACCTCACTCAGGACCACCTGGACTACCACGGTGACATGACCCGTTACGCCCTGGCCAAGGCCCGTTTGTTTGCCTGGCCCGGTTTGCGCGCCGCCGTGGTCAACATCGACGATCCCTTTGGCCTTGAACTGGTCAGCGATCTGGCGGCCACCTCACCCGCGCTGGACCTTTGGACCTGCTCGATGACCGACCACGCGACCAACGCCGCACGCCTGCAAGCGCAAGCCGTTCGTTACGCCGCGCAAGGCATGCGCTTCACCGTGGTCGAAGGCCAGGAACGTGTGGAGCTCAGCACCCAACTCATCGGCGCGTACAACATCGCCAATTTGCTGGGTGTGATCGCCACCATGCGCACGCTGGGTGTTCCACTGGCTGCTGCTGTGGACGCGTGCCAGCACCTCACCCCGGTTCCCGGTCGGATGGAATGCATCACCGCACCGGGGCAGTCGCTGGTGGCAGTCGACTATGCCCACACACCCGACGCCCTGGCCAAGGCACTGGATGCCCTTCAACCCATGGCACAGGCCCGTGGTGGCCAGTTGTGGTGTGTGTTTGGTTGTGGCGGCGACCGCGACACCCGCAAGCGCCCCATCATGGGTGCCGTCGCAGCGGCCCACGCCGACCGTGTGGTGGTTACCAGCGACAACCCACGCACCGAAGCGCCCGATGCCATCATCAGCCAGATTTTGTTGGGGCTGACCGGAACCACCGGGGTGCAAGTAGAGCCTGACCGGGCACGTGCCATTGCGCAAACATTGGCACAAACCCATGCCGCCGATGTGGTGTTGCTGGCGGGCAAAGGTCATGAGGATTACCAGGAAATCATGGGCCAGCGCTTCCCTTTCTCGGACATCGCCCAAGTGCGCGTCGCGTTCGGCCTGGCCGCACCACAGGAGACCGGCACATGAGCGCCATGATGAACTTGCAACAAGTGGCGCAGTGGCTGTTGCCAGCGCAGATGCAGCTTGCCGATACCGACGCGTCCCAAGTCAGGGTCATGCGCGTGCACACCGACACCCGCACCATCGAGCCTGGCGACCTGTTTGTGGCCCTGCATGGCGAGCGTTTCGATGCCAACGATTTCCTGCAAGAGGCCAAACAAAAGGGCGCGGTCGCTGCCATTTGCCAAGGCGACAGCGCTGCCGCCAAGCTGACCGAGGCGGGCTTGCCGGGCTGGGTTGTCCCCGACACCAAACTGGCATTGGCACAACTGGCGACCCTTTGGCGCGCCCAGTTCAAGTTGCCCCTGATCGCGGTCACTGGCTCCAACGGTAAAACCACGGTCACACAAATGATCGCCAGCATCTTGCGTGCCTGGCAGGGTGACGCCAGCCTGGCCACGCAAGGCAATTTGAACAACGACATTGGTGTGCCGCTGACCCTGCTGCGCCTGCGCCCACACCACCAGGTGGCCGTGGTCGAACTGGGCATGAACCACCCTGGCGAAATTGCCACCCTGGCCGCCATCGCCCAACCCACCGTGGCGCTGGTCAACAACGCCCAGCGCGAACACCTGGAATTCATGGCCACAGTGGAAGCCGTGGCGCAGGAAAACGGTTCGATCATTGACGCGCTGCCAGCCAATGGCACAGCGGTGTTCCCACAGGATGATGCGTTCAGCCCCTTATGGACCAGCATGGCAGGTGCACGCCAGCAGTTGACTTTTGCCACTGATGCGACCCACGCCCCCAGCCTGCATGTCACGCAAGCGATCTGGATGGATGCCGCCTGGCAAGTCAGCGCCGCTACGCCAGCCGGCGCGCTGTGCTACCCCTTGCACATTGCCGGTGCGCACAACGTCAAAAATTCCCTGGCCGCGGCTGCCTGCGCCTTGGCTGCAGGTGTGCCATTCTCAGCCATTGCACAAGGTCTGGCCGATTTTGAGCCGGTCAAAGGCCGCTCGCGGGCGCTGCGCCTGGACCACCAGGGCCGTGTCATCACGCTGGTGGATGACACCTACAACGCCAACCCGGACTCGGTGCGCGCCGCCATCGAGGTGCTGGCGGCTTTGCCTGGACCGCGTCTGTTGGTGCTCGGTGACATGGGTGAAGTCGGTAACCAGGGGCCCCAGTTCCATCGGGAAGCCTTGCAGCTTGCACAAGACAACCATATAGAAAACGTGCTTGTAACCGGTGTCGCATCTTCGCAAGCCGCTATGACTTTTGAGTCTATTGAGGTGCGCACTGACATGGTCGAACTGCAAGCCGCCGCGCTGGCCATCTTGCCTCAAGTGGCCAGCGTACTGGTCAAAGGCTCACGTTTCATGAAGATGGAACGGGTGGTGGACGCGTTGTGCGCCGCCACCAGCACCCCACACAAGGAGCGCCTGACATGCTGATCTGGCTGACCCAATGGTTGCAAAGCATCTACCCCGACCTGGGGTTTTTGCGCGTTTTCCAATACCAGACCTTCCGCGCCGTGATGGCCGCGATGACGGCATTGGTGATGGGCTTGGCTGCCGGCCCGTATGTGATCCGCCGCCTGACTGAACTCAAAATTGGCCAACCCATTCGCGGCTACGGCATGGAATCCCACCAGATCAAAAGCGGCACGCCGACCATGGGCGGCGTGTTGATTTTGCTGTGCATCACGCTCTCCACCCTGCTGTGGTTTGACTGGAGCAACCGGTTTGTCTGGATCGTGCTGCTGGTCACGCTGGGGTTTGGTGCGATTGGCTGGTCAGACGACTGGCGCAAGGTGGTCAACAAAGACCCGGAAGGCATGCCCTCCCGGGAAAAATACCTCTGGCAATCGGTCATTGGGTTGGTGGCGGCCTTGTACCTGGTGTTTTCCATCTCTGAAAACACCAACTACCGCGTGCTTGAGTTGTTCTTCACCTGGGTGCAGTCCGGCTTTGACATGAGCCTGCCGCCCAAGGCCGGGTTGATGGTGCCATTTTTCAAGGAAATCAGCTACCCGCTGGGCGTGTTGGGTTTTGTGGTGCTCACTTACCTGGTGATTGTCGGCTCCAGCAACGCGGTGAACCTGACCGACGGGCTGGACGGCTTGGCAATCATGCCAGTGGTGATGGTAGGTGCCTGCCTGGGTATTTTTTCCTATGTCACCGGCAATGTGGTGTTTTCGCGCTACCTGTTCCTGCCGCACATCGCCGGCGCAGGTGAGTTGATGATTTTCTGCTCCGCGATGGCCGGGGCGGGTTTGGCTTTTTTGTGGTTCAACGCCTACCCGGCTCAGGTGTTCATGGGCGATGTCGGCGCTCTGGCCTTGGGCGGCGCCTTGGGCACCATTGCCGTGATCGTGCGCCAGGAAATTGTGCTGGCCATCATGGGTGGCGTGTTTGTGGCCGAAGCCATGTCGGTGATGCTGCAAGTGACCTACTTCAAGTACACCAAAAAACGCTTTGGCGAAGGTCGACGCATTCTGAAAATGGCACCGCTGCACCACCACTTTGAAAAAACCGGCTGGAAAGAAACCCAGGTCGTGGTGCGTTTCTGGATCATCACCATGCTGCTGTGCCTGGTGGGTTTGAGCACATTGAAGCTGAGGTGAATGTGACCACACCGATCAACGCCCTCGAAAACGTGGCTGCGCCCGAGCAAGTGATCCCTGCGGTGCAGGACACGGTTGCTGCGCTGCACCCTTTGCATGGCTTGTCGGTGCTGATCCTGGGTTTGGGGGCGTCTGGTCTGGCCATGGCCCGCTGGTGCGCACGTTGCGGGGCCACCGTCACGGTCGCCGACACACGCAGCGCACCGCCACAACTGGCCACCTTGCAGCGCGAGGTGCCTGCGGCGCAATTTATCGGTGGCCCGTTTGCGGCCACGTTGCTGCTTGGTACCGAAATGCGCGCGGTGTTCAAAAGCCCAGGCTTGAGCCCGGTCGAGGTCGCTCCTGTTTTTGAAGCTGCTCACGCAATGGGAATATGGGCTGCAGGCGAATTGGGCTTGTATTCTCAAGCCATGGCACACCTCAAGGCGACGCGTGGCTACGCGCCCAAAGTCCTGGCCATCACCGGTACCAACGGCAAAACCACCGTCACATCCCTCACCGGGCAACTGGTGGAGCGTGCCGGGAAAACCGTGGCGGTGGCGGGCAACATTGGCCCCACGCTGCTCGACACCCTGACCGAAAAACTGGATGCGAATACCCTGCCCGATGTCTGGGTGCTGGAGTTGTCCAGCTTCCAGCTCGACGGTGAAAAGTCCTTTGAGCCTGCGGCCGGTACCGTGCTGAACGTCACGCAAGACCACCTTGATTGGCACGGCTCCATGGCCGCCTACGCCCAGGCCAAGACCGCCGTGTTTGGACCGACTGGCCTGATGGTGCTCAACCGTGAGGACGAGCTGGTGATGGCGATGCTGCCAGCTCCTGTCAAGGTCAAACTGCAGAAGCCCCAGCAACGCGATTGCATCCTGTTTGGCGGCGACCTGCCGCAACGCCCCGGTGACTTTGGCATCGAGTCGGTCAACGGCATGACCTGGCTGGTGCGTGCCCTGGAAGCCGACGAAACCCTCAAAATCCGCAAAGGCGACGTCCCCGAAATTCACATCCAGCGCCTGATGCCCGCCGATGCCCTGCGCATTCGCGGTCGCCACAACGCCATCAACGCCTTGTCTGCCCTGGCGTTGGCCAGCGCCGCAGGCTGTGCGCTGGGCCCGATGCTGTACGGCCTGCGCGAATACCGCGGTGAGCCCCACCGGGTGCAGGCCGTGGGCACGCTCAACCAGGTTGAATTTTTTGACGACAGCAAAGGCACCAACGTGGGTGCCACCGTGGCGGCCTTGCAAGGCCTGGGTGCCGACCGCAAGGTGGTGGTCATTTTGGGTGGCGTTGGCAAAGACCAGGATTTCAGCCCGCTGGCGGACCCGGTACGCCGGTTTGTGCGCGCCGTGGTGCTGTTTGGACGGGATGCACCGCTGATTCGCGTGGCGCTGGAAGATGCCCATGTGCCCCTGCTCGATGCAGGCAGCATGATGGACGCCGTGACCCAAGCCAATGCCCAAGCCCACGCCGGGGACGCGGTGCTGATGTCGCCTGCATGCGCCAGTTTTGACATGTTCGACAACTACGAACACCGTGCCCGGGTGTTTGTGCAAGCGGTGCAAACCCTGGCCCTTGAGGCCGGTGTGATGCTGGAGGGTGACGAATGAGCCAGTTGGCTGCGCGCTTCTCTGGCCTGCTGGCTTGGTTCGGCCGCGCCAAAGCGGACGACAGCGAAGTGCTGCCAGTGCGCCTGGGTGTCAGTCGCCTGTCTGCCACGGGTGCCACGCCGACACGCGCGCAAGGGTTTGACCAACAGCTGGTGTGGGTCACTGTCGCGCTGCTGTTGTGGGGCTTGGTGATGGTGTATTCGGCTTCGATTGCCATGCCGGAAAACCCGCGCTTTGCCAAATACACCCACACCTATTTTCTGGTGCGCCACGCCATGTGGCTGTGCATTGCCTTGGTGGGCGCCTTGTTGGCCTACCAGGTGCCTTTGTCGGTTTGGGAAAAGATGGCGCGCCCCTTGTTTGTCGCCTCACTGGTGTTGCTGGTGCTGGTGCTGATCCCCCATTTGGGCAAGGTGGTGTACGGCGCACGGCGCTGGATTGGCGTGGGCCCCTTGAGCTTTCAACCGTCCGAGTTGGCCAAGTTCACCGTGCTGCTGTATGCCGCGGACTACATGGTGCGCAAGATGGAGAACAAGGAAGACTTTATCCGCGCTGTGTGGCCGATGGGGGTGGCCACCGCCGTGGTGGGCGTGCTGCTGCTGGCAGAACCCGACATGGGCGCGTTCATGGTGATTGCGGTCATTGCCATGGGCATCCTGTTTTTGGGTGGTGTGAACGCCAAGATGTTCTTTTTGATTGCCTTCGTGCTCACCGGCGCGTTTGCCGCCATGATTGCGGCCAGCCCCTGGCGGCGTGAGCGAATTTTTGCCTACCTCGACCCGTGGAGCGAGACCAATGCCCTGGCCAAGGGCTACCAGCTCACCCACTCCCTGATTGCCATTGGTCGGGGCGAGATTTTTGGTGTCGGACTGGGCGGCAGTGTGGAAAAACTCAACTGGTTACCCGAAGCCCACACTGACTTTTTGTTGGCCGTGATTGGCGAAGAGTTCGGTCTGGTCGGTGTGGTGCTGGTCATCGGGCTGTTCTTCTGGATGGTGCGCCGCATGATGCACATTGGTCGCCAGGCCATCGCCCTCGAACGCGTCTTTGCCGGTCTGGTGTCGCAAGGGGTCGCCGTCTGGATGGGCTTTCAGGCCTTCATCAACATGGGCGTGAACCTGGGCGCACTGCCCACCAAGGGCCTGACCTTGCCGCTGATGAGCTACGGTGGCTCGGCCATTTTGATCAACCTGGCGGCCATCGCCGTGGTGTTGCGCATTGACCAAGAGAACAGAACGCTCATGCAGGGAGGGCGGGTATGACCAAGTGCGCACTGATCATGGCAGGCGGCACCGGTGGGCACATCTTTCCCGGACTGGCGGTGGCACAGGCGCTGCGTGACAAAGGCTGGCAAGTGCACTGGTTTGGCGGCACGGGTGCTCCTGGGCAGCCCAGCATGGAAAGCCAATTGGTACCCGCGCAAGGTTTTGCGTTCGAGTCCATCGAGTTCGGCGGTGTGCGCGGCAAGGGTCTGAGCACGCTGGTGCTGTTGCCCCTGCGTCTGATCAAGGCGTTTTGGCAAAGCATCCAGGTGGTGCGTCGGGTCAAGCCCGACGTGGTGGTTGGCCTGGGCGGCTACATCAGCTTTCCGGGCGGCATGATGAGTGTGCTGCTGGGCAAACCCCTCATCCTGCACGAACAAAATTCGGTGGCGGGTCTGGCCAACAAGGTGCTCGCCGGTGTGGCTACCCGGGTGTTCACTGCCTTCCCCAACGTCATCAAAAAGGCGCAATGGGTGGGCAACCCGCTGCGTGCGGCCTTCCTGAAGCAGCCCGAACCCGCACAACGCTTTGCTGGCCGCAACGGGCCCTTGAAACTGCTGGTCGTCGGTGGCAGTTTGGGGGCCAAAGCCCTCAACGACATCGTGCCGCAAGCGCTGGCCCAGATGCCGCTGTCAAAACGCCCTGAAGTCACGCATCAAAGCGGTGCCAAACAGATCGATGCCCTGCGCGCCAATTACGCCGCGGCCGGGGTGCTGGCCCAGTTGACCCCGTTCATTGACGACACCGCCCAAGCCTTCGCCGATGCCGATCTGGTGATCTGCCGCGCCGGAGCCAGCACGGTGACCGAAATTGCTGCTGTGGGCGCAGCCGCCCTGTTTGTGCCCCTTCCTGCTGCAGTGGATGACCACCAAACCGTCAATGCCCGCTTTCTGGCCGATGCCGGAGCCGCGTGGCTGGTGCCGCAAACTCATTTGACCCCTGCATCACTGGCTGAAATGCTACTAAAAATGGAGCGGTTAACCCTTTTAAATCGAGGGATAGAGGCCAAAAAACTTCAAAAGCTTGAAGCGGTGGAGTGTGTGGTGGCGGCTTGTGAGGAGGTGGTGAAATGATCGCTTCTTTGTTGTTGATGTTTGGGTTGACGCGCGGTTCTATGCGCGGCGGTTCTGATTTTTTTGCTTTTGTAACCCCCACTCGTTTTGTAGCCCCCCCCTATCCCCCCGCCCTTTCCACCCCCGCCGGGGCGGAAAGGGAGCCTAACAGCCGTATGTGGCCAACGCTCTTCACGGAGGTCTTACACGCCGTGGGGCAGTTTGTAGACGCAGTGGTCGGGGGTAGATACCTGTGTAACCCAGCATCGCAAATCAACCCCAGAGAATTCATTGGGGGCAGACTCCAATTATTTGTAAACACCGTTCTTTCGGGCTGCGTCCTCGCCGCAAGCAAAACCAAAACCATTCAAAGCACCAACGCTTCACCACGCTGCCCATCGGCGTGTAAGACCTCCGTCAACACAAGCGGCCAAATATGGCTGTTGGCTCCTCTTTCCGCCCCGGCGGGGGTGGAAAGAGGCGGGGGTGATAGGGGGGGGATAAAGCGCCAAAACATCCAAAACCACCCAAACCAAACAGCAATCAATCGGTATCTTTCCCAACTCAAAGAAACGCCGAAACCATGAAACACGCTATCAAACACATCCACTTCGTGGGCATCGGCGGTGTCGGCATGTCCGG
>CAIOAQ010000456.1 GCA_903856025.1 uncultured beta proteobacterium | reverse complement strand
GCCGGTGCTGTGGTGGTGTAAGTTCGCCGCCAGTTCCGCGACATCAAGGGCATCATGGAAGGTACCGCCAAGCCGGAATACGACACCGCTGTCGATATGCTGACTACGGCTGCCATCAAGGAAATGATGATTCCATCGTTGCTGCCTGTGGTCGTGCCAATTCTGGTGGGCCTGCTGCTTGGGCCAGCCGCTTTGGGCGGTTTGCTGATGGGCACCATCGTGACCGGCTTGTTTGTGGCGATTTCCATGTGTACCGGTGGCGGCGCCTGGGACAATGCCAAGAAGTACATTGAAGACGGAAACTTTGGTGGCAAGGGCTCTGAAGCCCACAAAGCCGCAGTGACCGGTGACACGGTTGGCGATCCTTACAAGGACACTGCTGGCCCGGCCATCAATCCGTTGATCAAGATCATCAACATCGTGGCCTTGCTGATCGTCCCCGTGATGATGAAGTTCCACGGCGTTTGATCCCTTTCAAGCTCAATAAAAGCCCGCGCAAGCGGGCTTTTTTATTCATGCCAAAATCGATCAACCTGTCGGCCTAACGCCTGCATTTACACCATGACTGATCGAGACACCCACCGCGTGATTCCCCTGATGGACCAACGGCCCAGCGGCTTGCGCGTGCCTGCGGTCGCCTTTGATCCAGATCACCGCCTTACCGCCACCGGGCTGATCTCTGACACCCGCGGCCGCGCCTTGCACGACCTGCGCATCAGCGTCACAGACCGCTGCAATTTCCGTTGCAACTACTGCATGCCCAAGGAGATTTTTGGCCCGGATTACGCGTATTTGAAACATTCCGATCTGCTCACCTTTGAAGAAATTACCCGCATGGCCCGTGTGTTTGTGGCGCACGGCGTACAAAAAATTCGCCTCACCGGTGGTGAGCCCTTGTTGCGAAAGAACCTTGAAAAATTAATTGAACAACTGGCGGTATTGCGCACCACCCAGGGCAAACCCCTGGACATCACTCTGACCACCAATGGTTCCCTGTTGGCGCGCAAGGCACAAAGCCTCAAAGACGCCGGACTGCAACGCGTCACCGTCAGTCTGGACGGCTTGGACGACGTGGTATTCAGACGCATGAACGATGTGGACTTTCCGGTGTCGGATGTGCTCGACGGCATTGAAGCCGCACGTGCCGTGGGCCTGGGGCCGATCAAGATCAACATGGTCGTCAAGCGCGGCACCAACGAGCAAGAAATACTGCCAATGGCTCGCCGCTTCAAAGGCACCGGCATGGTGCTGCGTTTCATCGAATACATGGACGTGGGTGCCACCAATGGCTGGCGTATGAACGAAGTCATGCCATCTGATGAAGTGATGCAACTTGTTCGCTCCGAGCTACCCTTGGTGCGTCTTGAGCCCAGTTCCCCAGGCGAAACTGCACAGCGCTGGGGCTACGCCAACGCTCTCGGTCAGCATGACAAATCTGCCGGTGAAATCGGTGTCATCAGCAGCGTCACGCAGGCGTTTTGTGGTGACTGCAACCGTGCACGTCTGTCCACGGAGGGGCAGCTCTACCTGTGCCTGTTCGCCTCCCAAGGCTACGATTTGCGTAGCCTGATTCGTGGCCAAGCCACAGACGCAGACCTGCAAAGTGCCATTACCCACATCTGGCAAGGCCGAACTGACAACTATTCTGAACAGCGCAGCCACATGCCGATTGACACCGGCCAACCGGTCAAACGGGTCGAAATGAGTTACATCGGCGGCTGAATATGCCACCACGCTTGTCGCTTTGCGTACTTCGCACCAATTTGCGCCATGATCCAACCAACTGACATCACCGCCCTGATTCTGGCAGGTGGCCGTGGAACACGCATGGGTGGCGTGGACAAGGGATTGCAAAATTTCAACCAAGTTGCGTTGGCGCAGCACACCCTGACGCGCCTGCAACGAGGGAATGGGGTTGGAAAAATAATGATCAATGCCAATCGCAACATCGCAGCCTACGAAGCCTACGAAGCCTTTGGAGTATCGGTTTGGCCCGACTCAATCTCAGACTACGCAGGTCCTCTGGCCGGTTTTCTGACCGGGCTGGAGCATTGCGAAACCCCTTACCTGCTCACCGTTCCCTGCGACACCCCCTTGTTTCCGATGGATTTGGCACAGCGCCTGGCCCGCGCGTTGGAGTCCGATCACGCGGACATTGCAATGGCCGCCGCGCCTGAGGTGGGCAAAAATGGCCTCGTGCAGTTGCGCCAGCAGCCGGTGTTTTGTCTGCTGCGCGTTGAATTGCGGACAAGTCTGGTGCGCTTCACCCAGGACGGTGGCCGCAAGGCTGGTGCCTGGACCGCACTGCACCCCACCGCGATGGTGGCGTTTGACCGCCCCGACGACGACCCACTGGCCTTTTCCAACGCCAACACCCTGGCTGAACTGCAACAACTCGAAACCCGAAACACATGAAATCGTTGGACCAAATTGCCAGTGAACTCGCTGGTTACGACCCGCAAGCCCTGAGCGCCGACTTGGTGGGCAGTTTTCTTGAAAAACTGGTCCTACCGGTCACTGAAACTGAAACGGTTGGCATTTTTGATGCGTTGGGCCGCGTGCTGGCCAGTGACATCATCAGCTCGATCAGCGTGCCGCCGCACGACAACTCGGCCATGGACGGTTATGCTTTTGACGGCGCACAACTCTCACCCCACACGCCGCTGACGCTGAAGGTGATGGGCACTGCACTGGCGGGCAAGGGCTGGACCGGCACGGTGAACCGGGGCGAATGTGTTCGCATCATGACTGGCGCCATCATGCCCGCCGGTCTGAACACCGTGGTGCCACAGGAGCTCACTACCACGCAGGGTGACCAGATCACCATCCCTGGCGACGTGCTCCAAGCGGGTGACAACCGACGATTCAAAGGTGAAGACCTGATGCAAGGCCAGCCCGCACTTCAAAAAGGTGAGCACCTCACGCCCGCTGCACTTGGGCTAATAGCCAGTTTGGGTATACAAGTGGTGCCGGTGTTTCGCCGCTTGAAAGTGGCCTACTTTTCGACCGGAGACGAGATTTTGAGCTTGGGCGAACCGCCCCGTGAGGGCGCGGTGTATGACAGCAACCGCTACACCGTGTTCGGACTGCTCAAGCGATTAGGCTGCGAAGTGGTCGACATGGGCGTGGTGCGCGACCAGCCCGAGGCGCTGGAAGCCGCCTTTGTGCAGGCTGCCAGCCAAGCCGATGCCATCATCACCAGCGGCGGTGTCAGCGTGGGCGAGGCCGACTACACCAAGGCGATGATGAAAAAATTGGGTGATGTGGCCTTCTGGAAGATCGCCATGCGACCAGGTCGCCCCATGGCGGTAGGCCACCTATCAAGAGATAAATTGGCATCTATCCCTCATAATAAAAGGATAGAAAGCTATGCTTTAGATAGCACATTCAATTCCGGTAAGGCTGTACTTTTTGGTCTGCCGGGCAACCCGGTGGCGGTGATGGTGACTTTTTTGGCGTTTGTCCGCCCTGCCTTGCTGCGCATGATGGGTTGCAGCGCCAGCGCACCACCTTTGCTCAAGGCGCAAAGCCTGGAGGTGATTCGTAAAAAACCGGGACGCACGGAGTTTCAGCGTGGCATCGTCCACACGTCGCCAGACGGCACGCTGCAGGTCAAGACCACTGGCAGCCAGGGCTCGGGCGTGCTCAGCTCCATGGTGCAGGCCAATGGCCTGATCGTGCTGCACCACGCCCAAGGCAACGTGGCAGTGGGTGACCGTGTGGATGTGATGATGTTTGACGGCGCGATCTGACGTTCCACAACGCGTCAGGCCACCACGCCCCAGATGCGCACCGCATTGCGGCCCGCGGCTTTGGCGGCGTACATGGCACTGTCTGCTTGCTTGAGCACTTCTTCGGGCACAGCTTTGGCCTCGGAAACCATCGCCACGCCAATGCTGCCTGACAACGTCCAGTTGACGGCGGGCAGCACAAAGGGGTTGCTGAGCGTTTTTAAAATCTTTTGCGACACCAACAGCGCGCTGGCTTGTGCGGGCGCAGCGGCCTCGCCCAGCTGCGTCAGTGCCACCACAAATTCATCACCGCCTAGCCGAGCCACCGTGTCCACCTCACGCACACAAGCCTGCAAACGCTGAGCCACCTGGATCAGCAGCACATCGCCCTGGTCATGGCCATAGGTGTCGTTGAGCAACTTGAAGCGGTCCAGGTCAATGAACAACACCGCCGCAAGCTGACTGTTGCGGTCGCGTGCAGCGCACATCTGCTGCAGCCTGTCAATCATCAAGCGGCGGTTGGGCAAGTCGGTCAGCGGGTCAAAAAATGCCAGTTTATGAATGCCTTCCTCCGTGCGCTTGCGCAAGGTGATGTCAGCGTGCACCGACACATAGTGTGTGACCATGCCTTTCGCATCTTTCACGACCGTGATGCTGAGCCAATCCAAAAACACCTCGCCGCCTTTGTGCCGGTTCCAAATTTCGCCCTGCCAATGGCCGGTTCGGTTGATGCTTTCCCACATGGACTCGTAAAACGACGCGTCGTGTCGGCCCGACCGCAGGAGGCTGCTGGGTTGCCCAATCATTTCATCGGGTGCGTAGCCTGCCAAATCGACAATCGCCTGGTTGACCTGAAGAATCACCTGTTCAGCATTGCTGACGATCATCGCCGAGCTGGATTCAAATGCCACGGCCGACACGCGCAAGGCCTCTTCAGCCTGCTTGCGCTCGGTAATATCAAAGATAGCGCCGTAGCACACCACACTGCCGTCTGCGAGTTTTTGCGGCGTGGCATGCCCACTGCGCCAGATCACCTGGCCGTCAGACAACTTCAGTCGGTATTCCAGTTGCCAGGGTTTGAGCTGGGTGACGGCTTCAAGAACCGAGCGCTGGATCATCGCGGCATCTTCCGGGTGATGCCATGCAAACAACAGTGACGCATCGCTTTGCACCTGCGCCAGTGTCACACCATAGAAGTCCAGAAAGTGTTTGGACGCATAGGGGAACGAGCGTCGACCATCGGGGTCAACCTTGAACTGAAACAATTCAGCGGGTACTTGATCGGTCATGTTTTGCAACAACACCTGGCTTTGTCTTGTGGCTTCTTCCAGGCGCCTTTGTTCACTGCGGTCCACATCGGTTCCGACCAGTCGCACCGCGCGGCCCTGGGCATCACGTTCAACCACTTTGCCGCGCGCCATTAACCAGACCCAATGACCGTCCTTGTGCCGCAAGCGATGCTCCAGAATGAGGCGTGGTACTTCACCCTTCAACACTGGCGGCAACCGCTGGCGCAGGGCAGACACATCATCAGGATGCAAGTGGGTCATGAAGCTCAGGTTGTTGGTAGTCAACTCCTCTGGCGCGAAACCCAGAATAGCCTTCAACCGCTTATCTGCCTGCATGGTCCCGTTCACCAAATCCCATTCCCAAAGGCCCAGGCCTCCACCGTCAAGCGCCAGGTTCATCTGTTCATGGCTAACTTCTAAGGCACGGCGTTGCCGTTGCTCGCGCACCTGGTACCAGGAAAATATGGAGGTAAAACCCAGCAGCAGTGCAATGGTCAACGCAGCCTTTAACCAATCCTGACGTGCAATGGCCTCGGTTTTTTCACGGTAATCCTGTACCCCAAACGCCACCGTGACATACAGCGGGTAGGCTGGAATTTGTCTGAAATGGTGCAAACGCAGCGTCGGATCTGCAGACGACGTGGCTTCAAAAAAACCCTGCGCCTGCCCCTGCAACGACAACGCAGGCAAGCTGTACATCGGCGCATTGTCAGCGGAGGCAGACGCGTCGTCGCGCCGCGCCCGCACGATGCCGTCAAACCCCATCAGAGCCACTGCACCGTTGGAACCCATGTCCAGGCTGCTATAAAAACTGGAAAAGTAGTTTGCATCCACCGACACCACGGCCACACCGGCAAAACGACCATCGGGTAGCGTGATGCGCCGTGTAAGTTGAATCGTCGATTTACCCGACACCCGCCCAATCACCGGTTTGGAGATGTACAACTCATCCGTGGCGCGATCCACATGCACCTTGAAGTGTTCACGATCTGCCAAATTCACCTGCGGCGTATTGAGTAAATTGCTCAGGCGGTAAATACCTTGCGCATCAATGATGCCGACTTGGTAAAAGATGTCCGTATCCACCGCCCCCTGGCGTGCCAACGTCACCAGATCCAGTGCCAAACCATCACGCAAGTAAAGCGCGCGAATGAGTTTCAACGCCTGGTCAGCCGCGTGCAGGGTACGGCTGGCGTGTTCCTGGCTAAGGCGCGACAGGTTGGACAACTCCCGGCGTGCGGCGTACTCGGTGTCCTGGCGCTCGCTTTGCACCACCTGTTGCGTTACCAGTAACACGACCAGAACCGCTGTCAGGGCGGCACCCCAAGCCACGAGATGCGGAAATTTATCTTGCCAACGAACCTTCAATGTTTTTCCTCAATACACGATATATGTCTGTACCTCTGGCACCCTTTGTACCATGCCACGGTATAGCTTCACACCGGCCACTTCGCAGTGTCTTGACATGGCGCAAGCCTTGCAATCAAACCAAAGACGGTGTGTCCTCTGAAGCGCATCTGATATGCTGAATGTATGCCGCCTCCCCTTCAAAAATCAGCCATGTCACCCGCCCTGATTGTTTTGCTGCTCTCGCTGCTGCTTGGACTGCAGCCCATCACCACCGATTTGTATTTACCGGCACTGCCAGAGCTCACCCGCGGATTTGGTGCACCCATGCACCAGGCACAACTCACATTGACGGCTTTACTGCTGGCTTTTGGTGCATCCCAAATGGTGTGGGGGCCGCTGTCGGACAGGTTCGGGCGCAAGCCGGTGCTGCTCATCGGTCTGGCGGCTTACGCGTTGGCCGCCGTCGGCAGCGCGCTGGCCCCCAGCATGGTGGCCTTGATTGTGTGGCGCACCGTGCAGGGTGCCGCCATGGGTGCGGCAGTCATGTGTGCCCGCGCCATCGTGCGTGACCTGTACGAGCCGCTGCAAGGTGCCAAAGTCATGAGCCAGGGCCTGAGCGGTTTGGGTGTGATCGCATTTGCAAGTGCGCCTCTGGGCGGTTTGCTGACCCAAACCATCAACTGGCGTGCCGCCCTGCTGGTACTGGCCTTGTTTGGTGCCGTATGCCTGGGGCTGATCGTTTGGCGTTTTCAGGAAACCCTGCAACGCAAAAATCCGAATGCGCTTCAGGCGGCCACGCTGCTGGCCACCTGGAAGCTCATCCTACGGCACCCCACTTTTCTGGCCTTTTCTGCGCTGTCTGCCGCTTCTTATGGGGGCTTGTTCACCTTTCTGGCCAGTTCATCCTTCGTCTTCATGAACGTTCTGGGCTTGAGCAACACCCAGTATGGCGCGTTGATGGCGCTCAACTCGCTGGGCTACATCGGCGGCACGTTTTTGTGCCGGTACTGGCTGGTGCGTTTTGGCGTGCGCCGCAGTCTGCGTTGGGCTGGTGCCCTGTCCCTGAGCGGCGGCACACTCATGGCATGGCCCGCACTGATGGGCATTCAAAGTGTCTGGACGATCATGCCCGCGCAGATGCTGTTCATTGTGGCCCACGGGATTCACCAACCCTGTGGGCAAAGCGGTGCCGTCGGGCCGTTTCCCCAAGCGGCAGGCGCGGCCTCGGCTGTGAACGGCTTTGCGATGATGCTGGCGGCTTTTGCCATGGGCAGCTGGCTCGGTGGTCACATGGACGGCACGGTTCGACCCCTGGCGCTGGGTGTATGGTTCTGGAGCGCCCTGATTGCACTGTCGGCCTGGACGCTGGTGCAGTGGCACGGTGAGCCCGTCGCCCTCAACCGGACGCCCTCTGTACAGTCAACCTAGTATCAAAACTGCAGCACAAAACCCTTGTTTCAAAAGGGCTAGAGGAGTATTTCCTGTATATTGTTCAGTTTCCAAATCATTTGTCTCTAGGCGCGAAGCCGCAGGCAGTGCACTGGCACGACATGGCGTTGCAACAACGACACGGATGGTTCAGAAATGGAATCAATCCAGCACCGCCGCATACACCAGATCACGGAACAACATGCGGTAGTACTCGCGCTGGTTGGGCGCTTGCAGCATCAAAATGCCATACAGGTCCAGCGCCGGGTCCACAAAAAACGTGGTGCCAGCCAGACCACCCCAGAAGTAGGTGCCAATGGACCCCGGCACCGGAGCCACGCCCAGGTGCTTGCGTACTGCAAAACCGAGCCCAAACCCGTGCCCGGCGGGCAGCAGGGTCATGGAGCCCGTGGCCGCCACGGGAATGTCACCCAGATGGTCGGTGGTCATAAAGTCCACGATGCGTGGGCCCAACAGGCGCACGCCTTCGAGTTCGCCCCGGTTGAGCAAAAACTGCAGAAAACGTGCGTAGTCCTGCGCGGTGGAAATCAGCCCGCCGCCGCCCGAGGCCAGGGCCGAGTCGGTGCGCACGTCAATCACCCGCATTTGCACACCACCATCTGGATCACGCGCAAAAGGCTCGGCAATTTGATCGTGAGATGCTGCTGGCACGGTGAACGCGGTGTGGTGCATGCCCAATGGCTCCAGGATGTGTTCCCACAAAAAATCTTGCAGGTTCTGGCCGCTGACCACCTCAATGACACGGCCCAACACGTCGGTGGCGCGGCTGTACTCAAACACGTTGCCCGGTTGGTACATCAGCGGGATGGCCGCGAGCTGCTGGGTGAATTCAGCCAAGGTGCGTTCGCGCGAGCCGATGCGTAGTTGGCTGTATTGGCGCTGCACCAGGCTTGAACCAAGAAACTCATAGGTCATGCCCGCGGTGTGGCGCATCAGGTCATGCACGCTCGCATCACGCCGCACCGGTTCTGTCGTTGCGGTACTGCCGTCCTGCAGCGCCACCTGTTGCTTGGCGAACTCAGGCAAATGCTGACTGACCGGGTCGCTGAGCAACAAACGCCCTTGCTCCACCAGCATCATGGCCGCCACCGAGACAATCGGCTTGGTCATGGAATAAATGCGAAAACGTGCATCGCGCGTCATCGTGGTGCCTGTGGCCGGGTTGAGCTTGCCCACGCTGTCATACAACGCCACCTGCCCGTGACGCGCCACCACAGCGACCGCACCTGGCAGGCGTTTTTTATCCACTTCAGCTTGCAGGACAGACATCAGACGCTGCAAACGCTCTGCACTCAAACCCGCTTTATCAGGAGAAACCAGTTTTAGAGTCATATCAATTTAATAGCTTAATCATCAATAAATACAGGGGACAAGGTGATAAAACTCACTTGCAATGGACGGCTTCAGGGACAACTGTCAAACTGTCAGCCACTGCACTTACTCCGTTGATCAGGAATGGTAT
>CAIOAQ010000455.1 GCA_903856025.1 uncultured beta proteobacterium | reverse complement strand
GGCGCGCAACCGGTCAAAAAATGGCCTGGCTGCAAACGCAATCCTTATTTTTACGATCTAACTGAAATGGGGATCACAAGAGTAAACACAATGGCGAGCAACGACACGGCAGCGCAAAAGGTTTGGTGCGATTTTACCTACCTGCGGCAAGTGATCAGGAAAAGCAGTTGATAAACTCAGCGAACGGTGCTTGCCGTGGTCATTTGATTCAAATTCCGGGGCGTCGATAGTGCTTTTGCGTGCGCAAGCTTAACGCCCGCTGTAGCATTGTTCAAGGCTAAAAATTTTTCAGGATCCTGGTATATACCATTCACCAAGACCTCAAAATGAAGATGCGGACCAGTTGATCGCCCGCTGTTGCCAACTTCGGCGATTTTTTGTCCGCGCTTGATCAGATCACCATTTTTGACCACCATCTTGGAGCAATGCGCGTAGCGCGTCAGCAAACCATTGCCGTGGTCGACTTCAACCATGCTGCCGTACTCCGGGTGAACCTCCTGCGCGACAACGACACCGCCCGCAGCGGCGACAATGGGTGTGCCAATTTCAGCAGGAAAATCCAGTCCGGTATGCAGTGCCGATCGACCGGTGATCGGATCAATGCGCCAGCCAAACGGCGAACCCAGTTCGGATTCAGACACTGGTTTTTGCGTTGGGATCATCAGGCTTTTCATCTTGCGCTCGAACAGTCGCGATTCCAACACCGTCAGCAGGTCGGTGCGCTGATTCGTCAATCGCTCCAAATCGCTCATGGTCAATTGAAGTTCGTCGAGTGTCAGCGCGTGACCCCGGACTTCCACTCCACCCTTCGCTGACAAGGCTTTACTATCTACAGGACTGACGCCAGCCAGACTCGACACCCGTTGCCCGAGAGAATCAAGCTGTGTCAATTTGGCCTGTAATTCCCCAAGGCGGCGAGCCATCACATCCAGATTTGCACGCAGAAATTTGTCGCGTTGCGCGTAATCATCTTTCGCTACCAGCTTCACCACGGTACTGATGACAGGCCATCCCTCCTCCACGCCTTTGAGAAGCACCCAATGGTAGAGCCCCAGGGAGATCAACAAAACCACCAGAGAACCTGAGAGGATAGCCGCAGCCAGCTGCCAGCCTGAGAGTTGGACCACACGAGACTTTGCAAGCCAAGCATCCGTGATAATCAACTGCATCTGCAAGCCTTCCCAAACGAATGAACCGACGCCACCAAGCTGTAACCCTGTTGCAAGCCAGCCTGAACAACCCAGGCTTGGCCAAGCTGATGGACGCTCAACGCGAATCAACTGCCCGATTGCAATCCATTACTGCGCTGATCCCAGCCTCACTTCGCAATCAGGTGTTGGCGGGTCCCTTGGAAGAAGGAATTTGGTGTCTGCTTTTATCAAACACCACCACCGCGGCGAAGCTGCGTCAACTTCTACCCGCGCTCGAGTCACACCTGCGAACCAATGGCCTTGCTGTGGCATCGATCCGACTGAAAATACGCCGTCCTGATTGAATAAATTGGATTATCGGATTCTACAAACTAACGTAAACCATTGATTTTATTGGCTCACAACCACTTCAAATTCACATCGTACCCCCGTCTGTACCCCCGATTTGTCTTCGACACCCCCTAAATCAACCCGAAACCGTGTCCGGGGTTGGGCTCGAAGATCAATAGCGGATCGGCCACAAATAGATTTTGAATTGTAGGAATTATGCCGCAATGTGCCAGTCACTTAACACGCGCAGCCGTAAAAGCATAATCAGATCCATTTGGAGATTGACGCTCCGCCCCATTTTTATAAAGGAAAAGTGATGACTAACAGTACCAAGTATGTTTACGCCTTTGAAGAGGGCGACGGCAAGAACAAAATGCTACTCGGCGGCAAGGGGGCTAACCTGTGCGAGATGACGCAGATTGGCCTGAATGTGCCACCCGGCTTTACCGCAACCACTGAAGCTTGTAATGCCTATCTGGAAAAAAATAAGTTGCCAGCCGGTTTGATGGATGAAATCAGGGGCCACATGGCCGCTCTGGAGAAAAAGACCGGCAAAGGTTTTGGCGATGCCCATAACCCGTTGCTGATTTCAGTGCGTTCTGGCGCCGCCATGTCCATGCCCGGCATGATGGACACCATCCTGAACCTGGGCCTCAATGAAGTGTCGCTCAAGGGCCTGATTGAACAGACTGGCAATGAGCGCTTTGCTTATGACGCTTACCGACGTTTCATACAGTTGTTTGGCAAGATTGCACTCAACATCAGCGACGATCATTTTGATGAACGCATGAACGCCATCAAACGCAAATATGGCGCCCCAACCGATCTGGACCTCAATACCGAGCACCTCAAGGAACTGGCTGGCGAGTTTTTAGCCATCATCCAGCACCACACTGGACACCCCTTTCCGCAAGACCCATTCAACCAACTTGAAATTGCCGTGGGCGCAGTGTTTCGCTCGTGGATGGGCAAGCGTGCGGTGGATTACCGCAAGCAGTTTCGCATCACCAAGGAGCAGGCTAACGGCACTGCAGTGAGCATTTGTACCATGGTGTTCGGCAACATGGGCAATGATTCTGGGACTGGTGTCGGTTTTACCCGTAATCCAGGTACCGGCGAGAATCTGATTTATGGTGAATATTTGGTGAATGCGCAAGGTGAAGACGTGGTGGCAGGTATCCGCACCCCAAAAGCCATCGCCGAGATGGAACAGGAAATGCCGGAAATTCACCGTCAGCTGATAGCGCTGCGCACCCGGCTGGAATCGCACTACCACGAGGTGCAAGACTTTGAATTCACCATCGAGAAGGGCGTTCTGTATTGCCTGCAAACCCGCAACGGCAAAATGAATGCTCGGGCCATGGTGCGCACCTCGGTAGAAATGTTCAACGAGGGAATCATCACCAAAGAGCGGGCTTTACTGCGTACCGAACCAAGTGTGTTGGAGCAGTTGCTGGTGCCACAACTGGCACCCAATTTTCATGGCAAGTCGCTGGCTCAGGGCTTGTCGGCGTCACCCGGTGCAGCATCGGGAAAAATTGTTTTCGATGCTGATACAGCAGAAACACGTGGCCGCGCCGGTGAAAAAATTATTCTTGTTCGCGAAGAAACCAAGCCTGAAGATATTCATGGCTTTTTCCAGGCACAAGGCATTTTGACCAGCCGGGGCGGAAAAACCTCGCACGCCGCAGTGGTGGCGCGTGGCATGGGCAAACCCTGTGTATCGGGTTGCGAGCAAATCGTTATTAACGACATCTTGCGCTGTGCTCAAGTGGGCTCGACCACCTTGCGCGAAGGCGATGTGATCACCATTGACGGCGGTACCGGTCATGTTTATGCCGGTGAAGTGCCGACAGTCGAAGCCGAGTTTTCTGAAGAAATGAACACTTTGCTAGCCTGGGCTGATGAGGTTGCGGTGCTCAAAGTGATGGGCAACGCTGACACCCCAACCGATGCTGCGCGAGCACGTGAATTTGGTGCCATGGGCATTGGCCTGTGCCGTACTGAGCGCATGTTCAACGCCACCGACCGCTTGCCGATCGTTCAGGAAATGATTTTGGCCGAAACGCTGGAAGAGCGTCAATCGGCACTGGACCGGTTATTGCCGATTCAACGTGCCGACTTCAAAGGCATTTTCAAAGCCATGAAGGGGTTGCCAGTGACCGTGCGGTTGCTGGATCCGCCCATGCATGAGTTTCTGCCGACTGCAGGTCAGCTCGAAGTGGAAATATCCCATTTGCACCAATTGCGCGACACCATCAAAGCGCTAGAAGATCTACCCGAAACGCTCAAGTTGCTCAACCCCAAGCTGTACCAACAATATGCCGATGGCCTGACGCCGTTGATGGGCGCCTTGAGCACCTTCAAGAAGTCCCACATGGAGGATGAAGTCATTGCCAAAAAAGAAAAGATATTGAAAAAGGTGCGTGCCCTGGCCGAAGTCAACCCCATGCTGGGGCATCGTGGTGTGCGTTTGGGCATTACCTATCCTGAAATCTACTGCATGCAGATCAGGGCGATTCTGGAGGCGGCTGCGCTGTGCGGTAAACAAGGCATCGAAATTTACCCCGAAATCATGGTGCCGCAAGTGGCCACAGTGGAAGAGCTCAAACGTATTCACAGCTACGTGCAGCGCATTCGCCAGGAAGTTCGGGCCACCCACGGCATTGACGTGCAGTTCAAGTTTGGTTCGATGCTTGAAGTGGTGCGGGCATGCATGCGCTCTGGCCGAATGGCTGAAACGGCAGAATTTTTCTCGTTTGGTACCAATGACCTGAGCCAAGCCACGTTCTCATTCAGCCGGGAGGATGCTGAAAACAAATTTTTACCGTTCTACAACGAAACCGGCATTCTTGAAGACAACCCGTTTGAAGTGCTTGATATCAAGGGCGTGGGCCAGCTGATGAAAATGGCCATCAAACAAGGTCGCGAAACAAACCCGGATCTGAAAGTCGGCATTTGCGGCGAACATGGTGGCCACCCCGGCTCCATCCGTTTTTGCCATCACATCAAACTCAACTACGTTTCCTGCTCAGGCCCCAGGGTGCCGATCGCACGCTTGGCGGCGGCACAAGCCAAGTTGCTGGAGGATCAATACCGCGAACCGATGTGATTCAGGGCTGCAAGTCGGTGCCATCGACATCGACTTGTAACCACTTTTTCACCTCTAGGCAGATAATTTACCAATGAAAAAGGCCTCGAAGTATCACTACTTGGAGGCCTTTGTACTGTCTACTGGTGCCGATTATCGGATTCGAACTGATGACCTACCGCTTACAAGACGGAACGGCTCACCAATT
>CAIOAQ010000454.1 GCA_903856025.1 uncultured beta proteobacterium | reverse complement strand
CTGAGGATCGGGTTCAAACGTTCCTCCGGGCGGCAATTCAAAGCCCGCAGTGAGTCCATCACCTTGCATCTGGTCCGAATCCATGGAACGGCTACCTTGACGCAGAAAACGATTTCGATGGTCGGTGCGCGGCACATAACGAGCCAGCTCGGTGAGCGCATTGACATACACCTCGCGCTTGAACTCCACCACCGCGTCCAGAGGAACCCAATAATCGTTCCAACGCCAAGCATCAAATTCAGGGTGGCTGGTGGCGCGCAGGTTCAAGTCCCAGTCGTGTCCGACCAGTTGCAACAGAAACCAGATTTGTTTCTGGCCTTTATAAAAGCCGCGTGAATCACGGCGAATAAAACGGTCTGGCACCTCGTAGCGCAACCAGTCACGGGTGCGGGCCACAATGCGAATGTGCTCGCGTAGCAACCCCACCTCTTCATGCAATTCCCGAATCATGGCTTGCTCTGGGGTCTCGCCCCGGTCAATGCCGCCCTGTGGAAATTGCCAGGAGTGCGTACGGATACGCTTGCCCCAAAATACCTGACTTTTCTGGTTGAGCAGGATGATGCCGACGTTGGGCCTAAAGCCGTCCCGGTCAAGCATAATCAAACCCCAATTTCTTAATTGACTCGATTATGCACAGACCTTGTTGTGCATCAAGAGACAAAACCCTGATAACTCGCCGGATTCCTCCATGAAAGCCTCTCAATTCTTCATTTCAACCCTCAAAGAAGCCCCTGCCGACGCCGAGGTGGTCAGCCACAAGCTGATGATGCGCGCGGGCATGATCAAAAAGCTGGGTGCTGGAATTTACACCCTGATGCCGATGGGTTTGCGCGTGGTGCAAAAGGTCGAACGCATCGTGCGTGAAGAGATGAACCGCGCCGGTGCGGTGGAGCTCACCATGCCGGTGATCCAGCCCGCTGAGCTTTGGCAGGAAACCGGGCGGTTCGAGAAGATGGGCCCCGAACTGCTGCGCATCCGTGACCGTCACAACAACGACTTTGTGGTGCAACCGACCAGCGAAGAAGTGGTGACCGACATTGCGCGCCAGGAGATCCGAAGTTACAAACAGTTGCCAAAAAACTTCTATCAAATTCAAACCAAATTCCGCGACGAACGCCGTCCGCGTTTTGGTCTGATGCGTGGGCGTGAATTCATCATGAAAGATGCTTACAGTTTTGACCGCGACCAAGCATCGGCCAAAGCCAGCTACCAGGTCATGGCCGCGGCCTACCGGCGCATTTTTGACCGTTTTGGTCTGACCTACCGCGCTGTGGCTGCAGACAGCGGTGCCATTGGTGGCGATTTGAGCGAAGAGTTCCAAGTGATCGCCGCCACTGGCGAAGATGCCATCGTTTACTGTCCTGGCAGCGACTACGCCGCCAACATGGAAAAAGCCGAGGCCTTGGCACCGGCTGGCCCACGTGCAGCGGCCAAACAAACCATGACCAAAACCCCGACACCGGGAAAGAGCACGTGTGCGGATGTGGCTGAGTTGCTCGGCTTGCCCTTGCAGCAAACCGTCAAATCGCTGGTCCTTGCCACCGACACGCCCAATGAAAAGGGTGAAGTGGTCAAAACGCAGGTTTGGCTGTTGCTGCTGCGTGGTGACCATGACATGAACGAGGTCAAGGTCAATAAATTGCCCGGTTTGGGTTCGTTCCGTTTTGCCAGCATCGCCGAGATCGTCGACCATTTTGGTTGCGAGCCGGGGTACCTCGGACCGTTGAACCTGAAGAAACCAGTCAAACTGGTGGTGGACCGGGAAGTGGCCATGATGGCCGACTGGGTTTGCGGTGCCAACGACAAAGACTTCCACCTCACCGGCGTGAACTGGGGACGTGACCTGCCGGAGCCCGATGCGGTGGCTGACCTGCGCAACGTGGTGGCCGGTGATGCGTCGCCCGACGGCAAAGGCGTGCTGGCGATTGAGCGCGGCATTGAAGTCGGCCATGTGTTCTATTTGGGCACCAAGTACAGCGAGGCCATGAAGGCCACCTTCTTGGACCAGAATGGCAAGCCCCAGTTTCTGGAAATGGGTTGCTACGGCATTGGCATCACCCGCCTGCCTGCTGCGGCCATCGAGCAGAACCACGACGAGCGCGGCATCATCTGGCCGGACTCACTGGCACCTTTCACCGTGGTCATTTGCCCGATCAACGCCGAGCGTTCCCCTGAGGTCAAGGCCACGGCTGAAAAGCTGTATGCCGAACTGATGGCCGCTGGCGTGGATGTGCTGCTGGATGACCGTGGCGAGCGTCCGGGCGCCATGTTTGCCGACTGGGAGCTGATTGGTGTGCCGCACCGTGTCAACATTGGCGACCGCGCACTCAAAGACGGCAATGTGGAATACCAGCACCGCCGCGATGCCGCCGCCAGTGCGGTGCCGGTGGCTGACATCGTGGCGCAGTTGCTGGGCAAGCTGAAGGTCTGAAGCCCAGCCATGCTGACCTCATGAATGAATCGGTATTCCCAAGACGTTCCTTGTTATCTGGTATTTTAGGTCTCTGGCCCTTATGGATCGGTAGTGGAGCGCTTCTTTTTTCAGAGCAATCCTGGGCTGGCGCACAGGTTGAAGAGCCGTTGATGGATGCGGTTCGCACGGCCTTGAGTTCGGCCATTGCGAACCATGCGCCACCGGTACCGGAGTTTCAGGACACCGAGTCGCGCCTGGTCTACCTGCGATGGCTGGGTGCCATGAGCGAGCGATTGAAAAAGAAAAAAACCGACTGGGTCACCCGCAAGGAATTTTTGCAGACGGTGTGGTACGAAGCCAAACGCGCCGGGCTGGATGTGTCGCTGGTGTTGGGGTTGATCCAGGTGGAAAGCAATTTCCGCAAGTTTGCGGTGAGCAGTGTGGGCGCACGTGGCTACATGCAGGTGATGCCATTTTGGACCCGCACGATCGGCAATGGCGATGCCAGCGCCCTGTTTCACATGCAGGCCAACCTGCGTTTTGGCTGTGTGATTTTGCGGCATTACCTGGACCGTGAGCGCGGGGACCTGTTCCTGGCGCTGGGGCGCTACAACGGTTCACGCGGCCAGCCGCAATATCCCAATGCCGTCTTTGCGGCGCAAAAAAACTGGTTTTTTAGCGCCTGAACTTGCCGTCAGCCGTGATGATGGACAGGTCGGCAAAGTCCAAGCCGGTGTGGTTGCTTTTGCTGTAATTGACTTCCAGCCCACCCAGGTCGTATTTGAGGGTCTCCAAACTGGCCTGAAGTTTTTCTCGTGTGGGTTTGGCCCCGCTGCTGCGCAACGCTTCTACCAGCACCTTTGCCGATGCAAAACCTTCCAGCATGGCGGGGCTGACCCCGTCGATGCCTTTGGCTCTGGCGAGTTGGCTGGCGTCTTTGACCAGGGCATAACTCAAGCTTTGTGGGAACACCTGCGTCACGACCACGCCGCGACCCTGGTCACCCAGCAGTTTGATAAAACCTTCGGACGCATTGTTGGACAAGGTGATGAACTGTGCCGCGCTGCCTGCGGCCTTGATTTGCTTGATGCCTTGTACCACTGCGGTACCAGAGCCGATGATCACCACTGCTTGCGCCTCGGCCTTCACCACCTGTGGCGCGATGTCTGAAAAGTCCGGTTGGGCGCGGTCAAACTTGGCGAGCACTACCGGCGTGAGCTTGTGGTGCGTCATGCCCTTTTGTGCGCCTTCAAGCCCGTCGGTGCCAAAGCTGTCATCCACGTACACCAGCGCAATGCGTTGCATGCCGATGCTGCTCAGGTGGTTGATGGCTTTCTCGGCCTCACGCTGGTAGGTGGCTCTTACATTGAACACGTGGGGTTGAACCGGGTGGTGAAACACGGCCGCCCCGGTAGACGGTCCGATCAAGGGCACTCCATGTTCCTTCAACAGGGGAAGAATGCCCTGGGTGTTGGGTGTGCCACGGGTCATGAACAAGGCCAGCACCTTGCGGTCGACGATCAACGTTTTGGCATTTTCAAGTGTGAGCTTGGTGTCAAACTTATCGTCCAGCGTGATCACTTCAATCTTTTCGCCAAAAATGCCGCCTTTGGCATTGACGCTGTCCAGATACAGGCTGGCGCCCAACATGGACTCTTTCACCGTCGCAGCTACGGCACCGGTGACCCCAACGGTCTGGCCAATCATCAGCTGCGCCTGAACCGTGCCCCAGCCCATCAACAACCCCACCGCGACCGTCAACGCTGATTTGATATGTATCATGTTTGCCTCTTTTTTTCAGTCTATCACCAGCCCTGTCACTTGTCCTCAGCAATATCCCTTGGTCGCAGGCCGGGTGGACGCAGTCCCTAGAATCGATGCCCTCATCACCGGAAAGCCTCATGTCACAGGGAACCATCCGCATTCGCGGTGCACGCCAGCACAACCTCAAAAACCTCGACCTGGACATTCGCACGGGTGAGTTGACGGTGGTCACCGGCCCCAGCGGGTCGGGCAAATCCAGCTTGGTGTTTGACACCTTGTTTGCCGAAGGGCAACGCCGCTACGTGGAAACCTTCAGTGCCTATGCGCGCCAGTTTCTGGACCGCATGGACAAGCCTGCGGTGGACAAGGTCGAAGGCGTGCCACCAGCCATCGCCATCGACCAGACCAACCCGGTGCGCTCCAGCCGTTCCACCGTTGGCACCATGACCGAGCTCAATGACCATTTGAAGCTGTTGTTCGCCCGTGCAGGCCAGTTGTTTGACAAACAAACGGCGCAGCCGGTGCGCCATGACACGCCCGAAACCATCTATGCCGAACTGCTGCGCCGCGCGGCCGCTTCGGGCAGCGCAGAAGGCGCTGACTTGCGTGTGGCCGTCACCTTTGCGGTGGAATTGCCCGCCAGTGCCACGCCCGAAGAGATTGAGCAATGGCTGTCGGTGAGCGGGTTTACCAAGGTGCAGGCGCAGCGCCAGGAGGGCGATAGGCTGGTGCTGGACGTGGTGGCCGACCGTTTCCGGTTGGGCAGCACCGAGCGCGCCCGTGTGCTCGAAGCCATTGAGGTGGCCCTGAAGCATGGTAGCGGTCGCCTCAGTGCGTATGTGTTAAATCGGCCTGTAGCCCTCGTAGAACAAGCGCATACGGCTACGGAGTCGATAGCAAATTGGGAGCCGGAAATCTGGCGTTTTTCCACCGGCCTGCATTGCCCGGAAAGCAATTTGCGTTACACCGAACCCATCGCGTCGGCGTTCTCCTTCAACTCCGCGGTGGGCGCGTGCGACACCTGCCGGGGTTTTGGCCGCGTCATCGGCGTGGACTACGGCCTGGTGATTCCCAACGACAAGCTCACGCTGCGCGCCGGGGCGGTCAAGCCGATGCAAACCCCGGCCTGGCAAGAGTGCCAGGACGATTTGATGCGCCATGCCGAGACTGCGGGCATTCCCCGTGACACGCCCTGGAACAAACTCACACCCGAGCAGCAGGGCTGGGTGATCAACGGCTCGCCGAACTGGAACGGCAAGTGGAATCAGCACTGGTTTGGCATCAAACGATTTTTTGAGTACCTGGAAACCAAGGCTTACAAGATGCACATCCGGGTGCTGCTGTCCAAATACCGCAGTTACACCTCATGCCCTGATTGCGGCGGCGCGCGCCTCAAAACCGAATCGTTGCTATGGCGCATCGGTTCCAAAGCCGATGCCGATGCGGTGCTGGAGCCTGCCAAGCGTTTCATGCCTCAGGGCGTGAAGTGGACGCGGGCGCAACTGGAAACGCTGCCGGGGCTGTGTTTGCATGATTTGATGCTGCTGCCGATGGACCGCCTGCGGCGCTTTTTTGACTTGATGCAGGCGGGCTCTGGCGCCTATGCGCCTGCAACCGCTGTGGAACCAGGAGCACCAGTGGCCTCCGAGGCAGCCACCAAAACCCTCAAGCTGCTGTTTGAAGAAATCAGCACCCGTCTGAAATACCTGTGTGAGGTCGGCATTGGTTACCTGACTTTGGATCGGCAAAGCCGCACGCTCAGTGGTGGTGAGGTGCAACGCATCAACCTGACCACCGCCTTGGGCACCTCGCTGGTCAACACCTTGTTTGTGCTGGACGAGCCCAGCATTGGCCTGCACCCGCGCGACATGAACCGCATCATCACCGCCATGCACCGTCTGCGTGACGCGGGCAACACCTTGGTGGTGGTCGAACACGACCCGGCGGTGATGCTGGCCGCTGACCGCATGATCGACATGGGCCCTGGCCCGGGTGAACGCGGCGGGCAAATTGTGTTTGACGGCACCACCGCTGATTTGTGCAGCGCCGATACGCTCACCGGCGCGTACCTGGGCGGGCGCAAGCAGGTCGGCATGGGCTTCAAACGCCTGGTGGCGGCCAATACGCCACGGCTGATTCTGGAAGGTGCGTGTGACCACAACCTCAAAAACATCTCGGTTGAGATCCCCTTGCAGCGCCTGGTGGTCATCGCCGGTGTCAGCGGTTCAGGTAAATCCACGCTGATTCAGGACACGCTGACCCCCGCGCTGCTGCGCCATTTTGGCAAGTCCACTGAAACACCTGGGGCGTTCACCCAGCTGCTCGGTGCCGAACAACTCAGCGACGTGGTGTTTGTCGATCAGTCTCCGATTGGCAAAACCGCGCGGTCCAATCCGGCGAGTTATGTGGGCGCATGGGATGCGATTCGCGAAATTTTTGCCACCGCACCGCTGTCCCGCCAGCGTGGCTACACCGCCACCAAATTCAGCTTCAACAACGGTGACGGCCGCTGCCCGACCTGCGGTGGCTCCGGCTTTGAGCATGTCGAGATGCAGTTTTTAAGCGACGTCTACCTGCGTTGCCCAGACTGCGACGGCAAACGCTACCGGCCTGAGATCCTGGAAATTACCGCTGAGCGCCAAGGCCGGCACCTTAACGTTGCTGACGTGCTGAACTTGACCGTCAGCGAAGCCGCCGCCCTGTTCAAGGACGACCGCGACGTGATCCGTGCCCTGCAACCCATCATTGATGTGGGGCTGGATTACGTCAAACTTGGCCAGCCCGTGCCCACGCTCAGCGGTGGTGAGGCACAGCGCCTGAAACTCGCTGGTTTCCTGGCAGAAGCCGCCAAGAGCAGCGCCGCCAGCCGCCAAGCCTTGGCCCGCCGTGGTGTGTTGTTCATGTTTGACGAGCCCACCACCGGCCTGCACTTTGACGACATTGCCAAGCTGATGCGGGCGCTGCGCAAGCTGCAAGACGCGGGCCACAGCCTGCTGGTGATCGAGCACAACCTGGACGTGATCCGCGCCGCTGACTGGCTGATTGACCTCGGCCCCGAAGGGGGTGACGCCGGTGGCGAAGTGGTGGCCTATGGCACGCCAGAAGACGTGATGCTGCATGCCACCTCCCACACCGCGCTGGCGCTGCGCGACTACGCTGCCCAAATGGGCGTGGTGCATGAGGTGCGGGATTTCAGCGGTGTTGATCCCCATATG